>JBIIYC010000027.1:0-21987 GCA_044347025.1 Bdellovibrionota bacterium | reverse complement strand
GAGAGGTCACTAAATTCCTCGTATACAACGCCCGAAAGCGACAAGAGGGCGGAGACAGAGCCGACATGTACTTTCACCGAACCGAGTGCATCGCCGGCGTTCAGGATATGCGGTTTCAAGAGTTAATGCCGGATGTCCTGCACTGGATGGGAGTTACAAAAATCCACCGCCTCGTTTCGATGAGTGACATGAAGTATAACGCAATTACGCGGTCCGGTATTGAGGTCGTTGAGCGCGTTTCTATTCCGGATGACCGCATCCCGGCTGACGCACGCGTTGAGATGGATGCAAAGAAGGCGGCTGGATATTTCTCTGAGCGTGGCGCTCCTACCAAAGAACAGCTTAAAGAGACCAAAGGACGAGGGCTCTCAGACTAGGAATAAGCGATAGTGACCTGCTCCTGATACCTAAAAGGAAAACTGTATGAATGCTTCCAATGTTCACGTTATTTCTCATCCACTTGTGCAACATAAATTAACGTTGATGCGCATGGAGAGTACGCCCTCAGCCGAATTTCGGCGATTGTTGCGTGAGATCAGTCTTTTGCTTGCGTATGAGGTTACCCGCGATCTGCCGCTAACGATGGTCGATATACAGACCCCCGTGCAGAAGACCCAAGCGCCCCTCGTCGATGTGAAGAAGATAACCCTCGTTTCGATCCTGCGAGCCGGAAACGGTCTCCTTGAAGGTATGATGGAGCTTATTCCGTCGGCGAGCGTGGGGCACATCGGCCTCTATCGAGATCCTCAAACATTGGCGCCCGTTGAGTACTACTTTAAGATGCCGCCGCAGATGTCGCAGCGAGATATTATTATCGTGGATCCGATGCTCGCCACTGGGAACTCCGCAGCAGCGGCGATCTCTCGATTGAAGACGCTCAAGCCCCTGTCTATCAAATTTGTGTGTTTGATTGCATCTCCAGAGGGCGTGGAGCTTTTGACCTCAGAGCACCCTGATATTCCGATATATACGGCATCCGTTGATGAGCGCCTAAACGAGCATGGTTACATCGTGCCGGGCCTTGGGGATGCTGGTGATCGAATTTACGGAACGAAGTAGAGTAAACAGCTCTACTGTACACGAAGCGCACGAGCTCCGATTCGTAGGGCGATGTATCCGGTGATAACGTTGATGAGCAATAAGGCTCCAATTCCGGAGGCAAAAAGCACGAGCGTAGCGGAGTGATCTCGAAACACTCCCGGTAGAAGAATGTATCCCCCAAAAACGACGGTTAGTGGGAGGATATTGATCGCTACAAGCAGCATGCCGATCAACATGTAGAGGAAGCTTCCGGAGTTGGTGGTGAGCTGAGCGCTGTGAGTCCAATCGAAGCGGGCGAATCGAGCGCCCATGCCGATACCAAGGGCAACGAGGCCGTGACATATGATTGTACCGGCGACAGTCGTGGTGGCAATCAGGATCGGCTCAAGACCGAGGGCGCACCCCCCTGATGTAAATATGACGAGGGAAAACAGGGTCGTTGGAATGCACCAGGCAAAGTATTTCGCGCGCAGTATGTGGCGAACGGATAGGGGGGCCGTTTGGAGTATCCAAAAGGCGCCGCCTTCGAGCGATATCGATGGGAATACGAAGCGAGAGCATATAGAGAGCAGCACCATGGATCCCAGGACCAGATTGGCGAGGATAAGAAAGATGTCCCAGACTCGCAGTACCTCCGGCCCAACTCGAGTAGGGGGCTCAATTCGACTGAAGTTATACAGATAGAGAACGCAGATGGTGAGGAGTAGCAGTAACTGTACTGTGTGAGTCGCTTCGCGAGAGAAAGAGAAAAATTCCTTTGTGACCAGAGCGCGTCGAGTTTGATTAGTCGTTGCAAGAAAGATATCTGAGAATATCCCACGCCGCCGACTTTCGAACTGCCACGGAGAGCGCTTGGTTTGCAGCATCGATACAGTGCGAGTAAAGAGAGTATTGAAAAGCGCCACCACGCAGCTCCAGACGAGAAGCGATACAGCAAGTGAAGTAGCGATGGTAGGAAGGGTCGGACCCAGGTTGCCTTGGAGGAGAGCCTCAATCGAAAACCCCGCCCATTGTGCTGGTGCGCTCTGGTAGTGAAGGAGGAGGCTTGCGGATGCTTGAAGCGACCCCGAGGGGAGATATCCAGGAGCTCTAGGTTCGCTACTCAGAATCGAGAAGAAGGAGAAAAGCGCGATAACGAAGAGCCCAGCAAAGAGCCACTTGCCGTAATCTGCGGGAAGTAGCGCAGCAAAAACAATGGCCACCATTTCCCCGAGGAGTATCGCGGGCGTGAGAAATGCGAACCCGACGATTGGAGCCAGTAGGAAATACAGCGCGCTCCCGCCCAAGCTGTTGCCAAGGCTAAGATACAGGGGCGCTCCAAAGACAAAGAACATCCAACTTGTATTCAGCGTAATTTCGCACGTTTTTCCGATGAGGTGACGACGGGGGGTAATCGGGCTTGAGAGGAGAAAATCGAGGTCAGCTGACCCGTACAGACTACTGAGAGAGCAGACGCTCGCAGATAGAAGTGCGATGACGAAGAGTCCAGAGAGGAGTGCGCTTGCGACTGGAGCAATGAGGTGAGGCTGTGTGCCTACAGCATGGTTCCACTGCGCAAGCATCTGAGATACGCAGATGTACACTCCGCACATCATGGCGATAGTCATCACAGTGGAGAGCGATTCACGAAGACTGAGTCGGTTACCGGGAAAATATCGGTTGCAAGCTCCGGTAATCACCGGACGGAGTAGTAGAGGAAGTGGCAATCGAACGCGAGGCCGACGAGTGCGCATGACGTCACCTTCAATGTGTCACTCGGTTGGTGGTAAGCTCCAGAAACATCTCTTCCAGCCCTTCTGACGGGGTTCCAACGCTAGCTCGAATCTGGTCGAGTGAGCCGCTCGTGAGGATCGATCCACGTTGAATAATTGCCAAATGGTCCGCAAGTTCCTCTGCCACATTAAGAGAATGGGTTGAGAGAAAGACTGTGATCCCGGCCTTCGCGTAGCGCTTCAAGGCAGCCTTAAAGTCTCTTGCTCCGTGGGGATCGAGGCCCACCATGGGCTCGTCGACGATGAGGATCTGCGGTTCGTGAACCATTGCGGCGCACATCGCGATGCGTTGCCTCATTCCATGGGAGTAACTCTCAACGAGCGCATCCTGCCAAGGAGTCAAGGAGTATTCGTCCAGTACTCTATCGATCCGTAGATCCGCTTGGTTCGTAGGAACCCGATACAGGTCGCAGATGAAGTACAGAAATTCACGGCCCGTAAGCTTTGGGTATATGAACGGCCGATCTGGCACGTATCCGATAATTCCCTTGGCTTCGACGGGATGTGTGGCGATGTCGTAGCCTCCGAGTGTGATTGTTCCACTTGTTGGGCGAAGAATCCCCGCCATCATTCGAATCGTGGTCGTTTTTCCCGCTCCGTTAACCCCGAGAAACGCAAAGATACTTCCAGGAGGAATCTCCAGCGAGAGGTTGTGTACGGCGACGAGAGCACCGTAGCTTTTGGAGACATGTGAGAGGCGAATCATGAACTCCCTCGCTCCGAAGACCGGGAATAGACACCTATTAGGATGCCCCCGACGCCGCTTCTGTTCCTACAGCTGTACGCAAAAAAAGCTATTTGTTATAGGGGCTTAGCGGACGGTGTTCCTAAGGTATTGAAGAAATTCCCCGAAAAGCAGGACTTTCACAGGCTGGTATAGTGCTGCCTGGGGCTCCAAGGTTGGCGCAGCCCAGGTCGGCTCGCTACTGTTTTACGATTTCAAGTATGCAGAGCTCTTTGTTTTGGGAACGAAAGAGGTATTCGAACTCGGTTGGAATGTTGTCAGCGGCCCAAGGACTTTTGAGCATATCGGTCGAGTGCTTGACCGTTTTCCATCGCTGCGGGGGTACAATCTCGACGGTCGAGGCAAAGTACTCGTGGTGATCTGTTTTGTAGCGAAGAAAGCCGTCTTGTTTTAAAAGACGATGCATGGTGTCCAGCATCGTTTCATTCAAGATTCGGTTTTTGCGCCAACGTCGTTTGTCCCATGGATCAGGATAATTAACGAAAAAACCGCCCACTTCACCGTCAGAAAAGAGATCCGAAATACATCGGGCGTCGGTCCGTAAGACGAGCACATTGGAGAGTCCGAGGCGCTCTGCTTTTTCGCCTGTCTTAAACGCGCGCTTGAATCGGATCTCAAGACCGATGCAAAGGGTACGCGGATTCTGCTCCGCCAGTTTCAAGAGGTGCATGCCTGAGCCAGAGCCGATCTCAACGTAGCAGTCATCATAAAGGGCGAGCTGCTCGCGAATCTTAGCCTTCGACTGAACCGGGGTCTCGCGGTCGTTTTCGGCCACGATAAAGTCCGGCTTCGTTCTTACCATCTGTATGTATTGGTTCTCCCAAGTCATAGTAAGAGGTATACGCTAGCTCGGGGGCATATTCAAATTCTGGCTCCTCGGAACGTAAATATACGAAGCTGCTTGAGAAATCTGTGACTACGTACTCCTCGAAAGACTTTCGGCGCATGGGGCGGGGTATTCAGGACCGCTACGATCGGTGTCGGGCGTGGTGGGAACCTCATATCCGGTGCACGCGGGAATTTCTACAAACCCATGTTCCTCGCAGCACAAGGATCGCTGTGCTGGGAGCTGGGCGACTACTCGATGCAGATCTGACAATGCTGTGTGCTCGGTGTGACGAGGTTCATCTCTTTGATGCTGACCCTTCATGTGTCACGGAATGGAAGCACCAGGCTGGGCGAGGCTATGGTCGACGTGTCATCCCGCATGTTGTCGATATTACCGGGACCATAGAGGAGTGGAGCCGTATCATTCGAAGCGCGTCTCCGGATAAGTGTGAGCAGTGTCTATCTGCGTTGGAAGCCCCGCTGCCTAAATGGAGTGATGATGGTTTTGACGGAATTATTTCCCTCAATCTCTTGGGACAGATCCCGCTCTACTGGCGAGACCGAGTGCTTCGTATGAGGAGGGAGCTGTCTCCCGCGGAATGGTCAGCTTTGAGCGGGTCTATGGGGCGGTTGCAACGGGCACATCTGCAGGCGCTGCGAGAATCCAGTGCTGCGTGGTCGATCGTGATATCGGATACGGAGTACTATTTTTACCACGTCGATGAAAGCCACTGGCGGGTCGAGTCGGCTGTTTTTGACCCGCTGGTGCGAGAGAGCCTTGAGGCAGCAACGGCCGCACGATTGGGGGAGCGAGAGTCATGGCTATGGCATTTGGCTCCGCAGTTCATCGAATCCGATGAGGAGGGGGAGATCCACCGAGTGGAGGCTGTCTTTATCCGGTCTGGTCAGGGGTGAAAAGGATTCTATATCGAACATGTGGACGAGACGAGGAACCGCTAGGTATCCTGAAACGCGTTGAGTTTACGCGTCGGTGCGCGTTTACATGGGTAGTCCCTACAGAGGTAGAGGTACTACTCAGCGAGTGGTGGGTATGGAGGCTTGGCTCCGTGGTGTCTTCCGTGGAATAGTACGGGCATACTGATGAGTCACCTATGCTAGACCTACTTTCTATCGAAAATTTAATCGCACTTCTCACCCTTACCTCTCTCGAGGTGGTGTTAGGGATTGATAACATCGTATTCATTGCAATTGTCGCCAGTCGGCTTGGGCCAGAGCGTCGAGATTCGGCTCGCATGATCGGATTATCGGTCGCCGTCATTACGAGACTTCTGCTGCTATTCACCCTTTCATATCTGGCGTCGCTTACCGCTCCGCTTTTGACCCTTATGAATCATCCATTCAGTGGCCGGGATCTGATTCTCGTTACCGGTGGCGTTTTTCTCATATATAAGGCGACCAAAGAGATTCACGAGAAGACCGAGCATCACGAAAGTGAGCTGGACCTCGGGGGTGGAGCGAAAACGGTCTCTTTGCGCGGGGTAATCGCTCAGATCGTGTTGATTGATATCATCTTCTCGCTTGATTCCGTTATTACTGCGGTTGGAATGACAAACAACTTGCCTGTTATGGCCGGTGCGGTGATTCTCGCGGTTGTTGTCATGTTAATCTTCTCGGGGAAGATTGTGGAGTTTATCGAGGAGAATCCAACAGTAAAAATGTTGGCGCTTTCATTTCTCTTGATGATCGGCTTTGTCCTGGTACTCGACGGATGTGGACACCATATCGAGAAGGGGTACATATATTTCGCGATGGCGTTCTCGCTAGGGGTTGAGATGTTGAACCTGCGAGCTGCCAAGAAAGGTAAACAATAAAGGCTCATCGACGGAATTAGTGGGTAGTAGCGGGGCAGAGCGGCGGCATAACCCGCTGAGTTTCCAGTTAAAAACGAGGTTATTACGTGCACGTTCTCGTGCGCGTGAACGGCCCGATATCATCAAAGAGCACCCACTAAAAACGTCGAAGACCCACAATAAAGGGCCTCGGGCACCCTTTCTAGACCGTGGGCTACAGCGTCGAGGCGATAGCGGCCGCTCCGTAGAGCGATGCGTAATCGTCCTGTACGATGAAAACCGGTGTAGCTTCAACCCGCTCGCGCAGCTTCCCTTTGTTCAGATACCCCTCCAAGAACTCTCCTTTGAGAAGGAATGGGGCTATCTTCGGGGGAATTCCTCCGCCTAGGTACACTCCCCCGGTCGAGAGGTATGTCAGAACGATGTTGCTACAATGTGCGCCGAGCATCGAGCAGAACATCTCGAGCGCGCGAACTGCGAGGTCGCTTGACCCGTCAAGAGCTCTTGTTGCGATAACTGACGCTGATACTGGGGGCGCTTCTGGTTCTCGATCCTCAGCTGGTTCAACTCCGCGGCCCGTGTCCTTGAGGAATGAGTAGACGTTTACGAGGCCAGGTCCACACAGTACCGATTCTACACTCACGTGGGTCAGCTTTTGCCTGAGATATTTTAGTAGCTCAATCTCTTCGTCGTTAGTCGGAGCAAAGTTGGCGTGTCCGCCCTCTGAAGCCATGAGAACGCTCCATCCGCCTTCGCGATGGATGAGAGCATGCCCGATCCCTGTGCCTGGCGCGACCACGACGCAGGAGCCCGCAAGATCAACTGAGCCGCTTCCGGCATACACCGTTGTGAGGCTTGATGGTTCGAAGTTTGGTATCGCGGCTGCCGTGCTTACAAGGTCGTTGACGAGTTTAATTTTGGGAACTCGTAGCTTGATGCCGACATCCATCTGTACGACCTCCCAGGGGAGGTTGGTAACTTTTATTCGGCCATTCACGACTGGTCCAGGTAGTCCAAAACAGGCTGATCGTAGTGGCCCAGTGACGTGTTTCTTATGAGCCTCTAGGAACTTGGCAAGGATCTCCTCTAGGCTGCCGAAGTCTTTGCTCGCATATTGGTCTGAAACTAAGAGCTCAATTTTCCCCGGTCGTTGCTCGAACAAGCCGATTCGCGCTTTTGTTCCTCCGATATCACCTGCGAGTATCATAGTTTCTCCTGGTTAAAGTGACCGCTATCGCCCCGTGGGCAACCCCGTTCCTATATCATTCAAAACGAAGTTCTCCAATAAGGGAAGATTTTGCCAAAAAAAGCGGCTCCGAGGGGCGTATTCCGGGATGACACGACCGGTCGGGGATACGCCGACCCTCCCAACCCTCGATTTCGTTTCGCCGGCCCCTCCGTGCGATTATGGATATGACCTACGACCGAAGGTGGGCATCGTCGACCAGTCCTCTGCGGTGGTGATGGTCCTTATGATGCGGCTGTTTTGGTGGCTATCCATCCCGTTTGTAATGCGACATTTCATGGACTTCGGATCGGTGCCCCCGTATACTTCGACCAGCATGTCTCTGTGTAAGAATCTCCACCCCTGTATGCGCGGCTGTACCCTTCTCTCTGTGGTAGCCTGCCTATGAAGATCCTGATGTTAGGGTGGGAGTATCCGCCGCATATCGCGGGTGGCCTTGGGACAGCGTGTGAAGGGCTCACCTCGGCTTTGGCCGATCAGGGGGTCTCCATTCACTTTGTGGTGCCTCAGATATTTGGTGATGAGCGTGTCGAACATATGGTGTTTACCGATTCGACGAAACGGAGCGTTATGCCGGATGGTGATATGGGCCAGGCGGCGGACCAAGACGATCAGGCCCGGATTGAGACGAGCCGGATTCCCGCTTTCCTTACTCCGTATTGGAGCCCTCAGCAATTCAAGGAGGCCGTGGCCTCGGCTACAAAGCGGGAGTGGGCATCTCTTCCGCGAGCGTTGCGCGAGGAGCCGGTTGCCCGCGCGCTCATCGAGGGAGAGGTATATGGCGTTGATTTGGTGAGTGCGCTTGCCCCGCTCTCGTCGTTTAGTAGCGGCCAACGCTCCCGACAACAATACGCATCGGACATCTTCGCTGAAGTGGAGCGATTCACCGCCGATGTGATCGCGCGCTTCAGCACAGAGCACTTTGATATTATACATGCGCACGATTGGATGACGTTTCCAGCCGCAGTAGCGCTGGCACAAACCACAGGTAAGCCGCTGGTGGTGCACGTTCATAGCCTTGAATTCGACCGAAGTGGGCTCTTCGTGAACGAGTCTATTAATGAGATTGAGCGGTTCGGTTTGGATGCAGCTGATCGAATTATTGCGGTCAGCCACTACACGAAACGTTCAATCGAACAGCATCATCGAATCCCTTCTGAGAAGATATTCGTAATTCACAATGGTGTGTATCCACGGGGCGCTGTAACGAACTACCGCCTTACGAAAACTTGGCCGCGGCATGTGGTGCTTTTTCTTGGTCGCGTCACCTTCCAGAAGGGACCAGACTATTTCGTAGAGATAGCCTCTCGCGTCGTTCCTCACGTTCCTGATGTTCTGTTCGTGCTCGCCGGTAGTGGAGATATGCTGCCTGCTGTCCAGGAGCAGGTAGCTGCATTGAAGCTTGATCGGAATTTTCTCTTCCCGGGGTTTCTGCAAGGGGAGGATCTGGAGGAGATGTTCTCGGTGGCTGACCTGTATGTCATGCCGTCGGTTTCGGAGCCATTCGGGATCACAGCGCTGGAAGCGATTAGCTTCGATACTCCCGTTATTATCTCGAAGCAATCGGGCGTCGCTGAGGTACTTCAACATGCACTCAAGGCGGATTTCTGGGATATCGAACGGATGGCAGATCTGATTATCAATTCATTGATGCATGAAGAGCTTCGCCACGAGATGGTTTCGAAGGCGAAAGAGGAGGTGAAGCGGCTTCACTGGGACGCCGCTGCCCTAAAGACGATCGAGCTTTATCACGATGTCATAGTCTAGAGGATCCCCGGCCCCGATGCCCTCAGTATGCCTCTATTTTCAGGTCCATCAGCCGTATCGACTACGACGGTATTCGTTCTTCGACGCGGGCGGTACAAAAAGCTATTTTGACAACGAATTAAATCGAGAGGTAATGCGGAGGGTAGCTGATAGGTGTTACTTACCCGCCAATGCTGCGCTGCGTCGGGCTATCAAGGCCGGGAAGGGCGATTTCAAGGTCGCATTCTCTATCACCGGTACAGCGATTGAGCAGATGCGTCAATGGGCCCCTGATGCACTTGCAAGCTTCAAAGAGTTAGTGAAGACCGGCTGCGTCGACCTGCTCGGGGAGACCTACTATCACTCATTAGCATCCATATACGATCCCGATGAATTTCGATCTCAGGTTCAAGCGCATCAAGACCTGATGCACGAGGAGTTTCGATGTCGTCCCCGCGTATTCCGTAACACTGAGCTGATATACAGCGATGCGATAGGGCAGATAGTCTCGGATATGGGTTTTAGGGCGGTACTCGCAGAAGGGGTTGATTCAGTAGTCGGTTGGAGATCTGTTAATCAGCTCTACCGAGTGTTCGGACGAGATGCCGCGTTATTCCTCAAGAACTATCCTCTTAGTGATGATATCGCATTTCGTTTTCGCTCCAGTGGTCTCGAAGAAGGTCCTTTAACGCCGTCGTTGTATGCACATCGACTCCGTGAAACGGCGCAATCGGATGATATCGTTTGTCTGTTTATGGATTACGAGACTTTTGGAGAGCACCACGGGGCGAGCACGGGAATCCTAGGATTCCTTGAAGATCTACCCGCCGAGGTTCTGCGTCATCGGGGATGGCAATTTCTCACCCCCAGTGAGGCCCTGGGGGTGCATCGGGTGGGGAGCGAACTCTCCTGCCCGACAGAAACGTCGTGGGCTGACGTTGCTCGGGACCTCAGTGCATGGAGAGGAAATTCAATGCAACAGAGCGCGCTTAAGAAAATATATGCCTACCAGCCCCATACAGAAGAGCAGCGCTCAACGTGCCGAAAACTTCAGACATCGGATCATTTTTACTATATGAGTACCAAAGGCGCAGGAGATGGCGCGGTGCATTCCTACTTTAGCCCCTTTGAAAGTCCGTACGATGCCTTTATCTCGTATATGAACGTATTGCGTTCTCTTAACTGGCTCATCGACGGAATTAGTGGGTAGTAGCGGGGCAGAGCCCCGCTGAGTTTTCAGCTAAAAACGAGGTTATTACGTGCACGTGCTCGTGCGCGTGAACGTGAACGTACCCGCAAGGGATTGCAGTACTACTGTTGGTTTATTCACCCACGTACCTACATCTCCGCTGACGAACACGAGAGCGGAGAACTCCTGCTTACTAGCGTTGTTTATACGCTATGTTGAGCGCGCGCGAGTTCATGTTTTCGGGTACGTTCACGTGCACGAGCAGGTGCACGTGAACGGCCCGATATCATCAAAAAGCACCCACTAAAAACGTCGAAGACCCTCTTAACTAGATGCAGACGCGTATCGATGTTCCCCGTTACTCGCACGAAGTCTGCGTCTTCGGCAGCTTTGAGAGAGCACCTTGGAGGCGCGATAGGTACACCTCTGTGCGAGGCCGCGGATCCGGCTTCGTGCTCGGGGCTACTTTGCACGATCGTTGCGCGAGATTTTTAGAGCGCTTTGCGTACGCGTACACCACCTTGGCGTAACTCGCTAGTGCAGCGCGCGTTGCCTTCGTTGAAACTGTTGGACAGACTGATTCGGGGCATTGAAGCTCCGAGTCTTGAAATTCCCTGTTGAGGAGCTCTTCGAGGGCTTTTCGTGCTGCAGCTCCAGAGCGCACCAGCGATCGTGGATACGATGCTCCACATGCTCTGGCTTTCTTGGCAAAGTTTGGGATTCGTTCCGCAAGGGCCGTTAGGCGTGCTCGTACTGCAGCCTTTTTAGCCGCGAGGGAAACCGAGCTGCAGGGGGTACCATTCTCTCCGACATATGAGCGATTGATATCCCCACTGGCGTTAAACGTTTCGTACGCATCATCGAGTCCGTTGTCGTTTGAGTCTTCTCCCGACGGTGTGACATCAGGTGTGCCATCTCCGTCAAGGTCGAATGCCTCCTCGGTATCCGGTTTCCCATCGTTGTCGGAATCCTGATCCTTCGAATCTGGGGTTCCATCAGAATCCGAATCGGTGAGCGGATCGGTTGCTCGTGAGCTGTCGCCATCATCGATACCATCTCGATTGGTATCGGTGCCGCTTGATTCATCGGTCGTCTCTGGTCCCCGTTCAATTTCATCGGAGATGCCATCTCCGTCCGAGTCCTCATCGATGTAATCAGGGGCTCCATCACCATCGGTGTCGGTAGTACCCTCGGTTGAATCAGGGATGGTGTCGCCATCACTATCCTTGTCGAGATAATTCGGGCGATCGTCGTTATCGGGATCTCCGCTTCCCTCGACCGCGTCGGGAATAGTATCTCCGTCACTGTCCCCACTTGTGGCAGGGGTGGGAGTCGCCGCGACGTAGGTCGTAGCGCACGATCCGATCAGGACGTGATACGAAGGCGTTGCGTTCTCCTGTAATGACTCGTAGGTGAACACGAGCTCGCTCAGGGAAACGTTCGGTTGAAACCAGGCCGATGCTGCCTCGGTGTCATCGAGATTTCCTTCCACCGTCGTTCGGCGCTTGGTTGACGCGCTCTCTGAACCAACAACCGATGTTGAGGATGCATCCCACGAAGGGATGTTAACTCCGTCCTCGCTTGGATTAGCGTCGAATTTCTGGATAAACCACTTCGCCACGGTGGCAGTTGGAATCAGATTGCCTGCAGTGTCTTTTGCTGTGATCTGAACCTGATCAACGTCGATATCGATCACCGCAAATCCCCAGCCTGAGGCGGGGGTGCCGGCATTAAAGCGGATTGTGAGCGTGGCGTTATGGGGGATCGGTTGTCCGCGCGAGGCGTCGTTGCCTTGAACACGCACGTTGAGGTTTGTTGCACCATCAGCCTGTCCGTAGAAGCCCTTCATGGAATTTCCACCATTGAAGGGCTCGTCACGACCGACCTTAATGCTGTCGGGCATACCAGTAACGTCCCAACTAAAATCCGGTAGCACGGCAGCTCTTCCGGAGGGGAATGAGAATAACCCTACGCCTGCTTGAGAGCTCGCTTTGGACCAGGTTACGTACCCACCCTTGAGTCCCTGGTAACATGGTTTACCGTTAGCCACCGCAGTGAGGGGATTGCCGACGAGAGCGGAGATGAGCGCGAGAGTAGCGAGGGTTCTTTGAGCGGTGAACATAGGACAAGTCCCAAGGATGATAGTGTGTGACAAAATGCTCCTTGCAGGCGCCTTCGCGTAGCCTCGCTGCGAGGCTAATTTTGTTGAACACTGTACGCGTTTTCTTCCAAGGGTAGATCCATCCCGGGGGTGTGTCTAGAAGAGAGTTCTCGTTCACGTACGGGAGGGCAACGGTCGGCACCATTCCCCCTAGGCAGAGCCTACGGCAGACGGCTAGCGCCCCTCACGGCAGGAGGGATGTCGACTCTGTGAACTCAAAAAACCCGCTGCTGTTGGAGATCGGGCACCATAGGTTGTCGGTGTTGATCTCTACGCAGTATTCGGTCCAGGCAGAGAGACACCAACGAGGTCCAGCCCGTCTGATGGCTCGCGCCTATTCCGCGGCCAGTATCACCATGGAAATGCTCGTAGAAGAGCACGAGATCCTTCCAGTTCGGGTCTTTAGCGTATCGTTCATCATCTCCGTGGCACGGACGTTTGCCCTGTGAATTTGGGAGAAATAGAGAGCTTAGGCGCTTCGACAGGTCATCAGCGACTTCTCTCAGCGTCATGAGATTTCCAGAGCCTGTTGGGCACTCGACCTTAAACGTATCACCGTAGAACGAGTGGTAGCGATCTAATGCCTCGATCAAAAGAGCGTTGATTGGGAACCACACCGGGCCGCGCCAATTCGAGTTTCCGCCAAAGAAGTCGGTATTTGAGTCGCCGGGACAGTAATCGATGCCGTAGTCCTGATTCTCAAGGGTAAGCCGATATGGAAACTCCGCGTGGATCTTGGAGAGTGAGCGGATACCATGCGGCGAGAGAAATTCGTTTTCATCGAGCACATATTTGAGCATTCGTGAGAGTCGATCCGTAGAGGGGATCGCCAACAACTTTTGCCCCAGGCTCGATGGATTCTCAGAGCTCTCGGCCGTGGCAGTCTGCATCAATTGAGACGATGCGAGCTGTTTTGCCAGGTCGGGTTTGTTTGCAATGAACCATTCGAGTCGCTTCTTGAAGCCAGGGAGTTGATTGATAAGATCATCCTCCAAAACTTCGACGACGATCATTGGAATAATCCCCACGAGGGAGCGAGCCCGAAGCGGGATATTTTGATTCTCGATCTCGAGTTGGTCGTAGTAAAATCCATCGAGTTGATCCCAGAGTCCCGTGCCACCAAAGTGATTCATCGCAGCGGAGATCGAGATAAAGTGCTCAAAGAATTTGGAGGCCAAATCCTCATACTCCTCGTCTTCACTGGCGAGTTCTAATGCCATCTTCAGCATCGTTGTGCAGTAGAATGCCATCCATGCAGTGGCATCTGCTTGTTGAAGGATGCCGCCCTTTGGAAGGGGGGCGCTACGGTCAAAAACACCTATGTTATCGAGTCCCAAAAAGCCTCCGGCGAAGAGGTTCTTGCCGTGAGCGTCCTTACGATTTACCCACCAGGTGAAATTGAGTAGTAGCTTCGTAAAGGTGCGCTTCAAGAAGTTGCGATCTTTCGTCCCTCCATCCTTCGTCATCTGGTAGACTCGCCAGCAGGCCCAGGCGTGCACGGGCGGATTTACGTTAGAGAACTCGAATTCATACGCAGGGATCTGCCCGTTCGGGTGCATGTACCATTCCCGGAGCATGAGGAGCAGTTGGCCCTTTGCAAAATCAGGATCAATCTTACAAAACGGAATCATGTGAAAGGCGAGATCCCACGCGGCGTACCAGGGATATTCCCACTTGTCGGGAACAGAGATGATGTCACGATTATAGAGGTGCTCCCACTCGTGGTTTCGTTGCTTGCGGCGGGATGCTGACGGGGTTGGCTGCGTTGGATCGCCCTCAAGCCACTCGCGCACTGCATAGTGGTAAAATTGCTTGGTCCACAAAAGGCCAGCGTACGATTGAACGATAATGTCTCTTTCCGTTGCTGATGCCGATGGCGGAACTATCGAATCGTAGAACTCAGCACATTCCCGTTGTCGCGCTTCGAAGACCTCATCGAAATCCCGCGGAAAGCTCTCTTTGGCAGGGTTGGCGGAGCTTTTGAGGACAAAGCGGAGCTGAATGCTTTGCTCAGCGGCAACAGTGCTGCTGTACAGCAATCCGGCCTTCGTGCCAACAAGCTTCGGATTTACAGCGCTCGTTTGGTCATAGACTACGTAGTTATGAAACGCGTCTTTTACGAAAGGTGTAGAATTCTCTCCTCCGAAAAGCCGCCACTTGTTTGATTCGTTCTCAGTAAAGAGCGAAATGGGAGCGTGGCCGGTATTCTTCGGATCAGCGAGAAATACGTATGGATCGAGATTTGGATGGTTCAAAAGAAACGCATGTTTCTTCAACGAGGAGATATTTGGCTTCGTGGTGTATCCTTCACCTGCGCGCCCCCAGCTCCAGGTATTTCGAAACCATACCGTCGGAATAATCCATATCGGAGCATCGTTCTTGGAGCGATTGTATACGGTGATTCGTATCAATATATCGTTCGGGCCAGATTTGGCATATTCCACGAACACATCGAAGTAGTCGTTGGTATCAAAGATGCCGGTATCAGCGATTTCGAATTCCCGCTCTGTGCGGCTCCGGCCCCGGTTCTCGTGGACGAGTTGATCATAGGGGAATGCGTTGTGAGGGTATTTGTATAACGCCCGCATGTATGAGTGTGTAGGAGATGAGTCGAGGTAGTAGTAGCACTCCTTTACGTCTTCACCGTGGTTACCCTCTGTGCCGGTGAGCCCAAAGAGACGCTCTTTTAGAATAGAGTCCTTGCCATTCCAGAGTGCTGGCGCGAAGCACAAACGACACTGTCGATCAGTTATACCGAGCAGCCCATCCTCTCCCCAACGATACGCCCGGCTCCGTGCCTGATCGTGGGTGAAGTATGACCACACAGATCCATCGCCGGAGTAATCTTCGCGGACGGTGCCCCACTGTCGTTCGGGAAGATAGGGCCCCCATCGTTTCCAGTTCTTGGTGCGTCGGGAGTCTTCTTGAAGTCGCTTCTGTTCAGCTGCGAGGATCTTTTTAGTCATGGCAGTAGGTTAGATGATAGGAGGCGCAAAAAAGAATACAGCAGAATAGGGATCGCGCGAGGTTTCTTGGCGTAGTAGGGCGGACGTTCGCGGAAGTAGGGGGTTAGCGGGCATTTGGCGACGCGACTTCCGATAATGAGATGATGTTTGCGTGGTGAGGTCGTACCCCGATGTCGATGGACGCGGTAACTGAAACTTGGAAGACCGATTCTAGCCCCTACCGCACATTCGTGCTGGGACTCCCCATACCCGATGGTAGTTGCGTGCCTGCCGTTGGTCCGTGCCGCGTATAGCGGTCTGCGAGATCTTCGTAGGCAAGGGTAGTTGCGGTCCGAAAATGATGCACGGACCGTACGAAAAATAGCAGCATCGCCTCAAGCGTTAAGCGAAGTGTGCCGTACTGCCCTAGGTAACGTGTTTTACGAAGGTAAAGGGGACGGTCATATGGCACCTGTTTTAGGACCCGTTAAGCCAGGGACAAACCAAGAGCAATCGACAGATATCAAGATAAACGGACAACCCTTAGGATTAGATGCCGCGAGCGCGGGCGGCAGGGACACCCTCAAAAACGCCCTACGCGAGGGAGTCTCGTCAAGCACGCAGCCTCAGCCTAACTTTTACGACCGGACCGATTACCAACGTGATCAATCAAAGCTCGGGCCCGATGAGCGAGATAGTGCGCATGGATACGCACCCTCGTCGAGTTACAAGCGCTTCTCTACGGCACCTACTCCGGGAGCGGAGGTAAAAGGCGAGGTAAAGATGCGCTTCGGGAGATCTGACCTGACCCCTGAGGCTCAGCGAGTTGTGTTGGATGTCGCTGCGGAGATTAAAAGAATTAAGGAGGCGAACGGCGGGCAGCTTCCTGCGGGAACTAAGATAACGATCGACGGCTACACAGACGATCGGTATCACGGCAAGGCAAACGGAAATAATCCAGAGGGCATTAAATTCAATCAGGAGCTCTCTGAGCAACGTGCAAAGGCGATTAAGGAAGCAATTCAGCGCGAAACGGGTCTCGGAGATGACGTTTTCGAGGCGAAGGGCCACGGAATTAGCAACGATCACGACAACAAGACAGCAAAAGGGCGTGCTCAAAATCGTCGTGTGGATGTGGTAGTGGATGTGCCTCAGCAGAAGAAGCCAGCGGCACCAAAGGTAGACCCAGCGAAGCCAGTAGAACAAAAAGCAGACCCTGCGAAGCCAGCGGCACCGAAGGTAGACCCAGCGAAGCCAGTAGAGCAAAAAGCAGACCCTGTGAAGCCAGCGGCACCGAAGGTAGACCCAGCGAAGCCAGTAGAGCAAAAAGCAGACCCTGCGAAGCCAGCGGCACCGAAGGTAGACCCGGCGAAGCCAGAAGCAAAGCCTGTCGAGGCGCGGAAGGTCGATTTTGCGGAGATCAAAGACAAAGCCGAGAAACTCCACGAAGCGATGGATGGAATCGGTACCGATGAGGTGCAGATACACAAGGTCCTATCGCAGCTCGACGCCGAGGGACAGAAGCAACTTGCGGAGTATTACAAGAATGAATACGACATCGACCTCGACGAGCATTTGGCGAGTGAACTAGGGGGGAGTGATCTCGAGATCGCTCAAAAATTGAGGCAGGGGGCGGTTCTTGGAACTCAGGAGGCCGTGCAGTTGTTTCGCTCGATGGACGGGTTGGGAACACTAGACGAAGGCGTTCGAGCTGCGTTGAAAGGAGCATCACCAGAGAAGCTGCAGGGTATGGCGAAGGAGTATCAACGTCTCTACGGAGAATCTCTCGAAGTTGCGCTGAGAGGAGATCTCTCGGGGCAGGAGTTGCAAGATGTCCTCGACAAATTGAACACCGACCCGATGGATAAGGCCGCCGCGGCGCTGTATACCGCTATGGACGGTGTCGGAACCGATGAAGCAGCCATTTACAGCGTCCTCGCTAAATTCGACAAAGCTGGTCAGGAGAAGTTGGCCGCTGCGTACAAAGCAAAGTATGGAGTAGAGCTCGATGAGGATCTTGCAGGCGACTTGAGTGGTCAGGGTCTTGTGGCGGCACAGAAGTTGCGTCAAGGAACGTCGCCTGCCCTGGCAGCCGCAGTTGCAATTTACAACGCGCAGGACGGAATGATTACCGATCGGGATGCTATCCGGGCGGAGCTCAAGGGTAAGTCTCCTCAGGAGATTTCAGCGATAGCCACCGCTCATCAGAGCCTCTTCGGTAAATCACTTGAGGACGTCTTGCGGGATACCTCTGCTGGCCAACTTGAACTCCAGGAGTCCTTGAAGCTGATACAGGGGAAAACGCTCGAGCTGCATGAGTTGATACGCTCGGGAAATCTGACTGACAAAGCCATTCGAGATAGAATACGCGAGCTGCGGAAGGACCCAGCGACTCTTGAGGAATACAAGAATTGGTATGGCTCCGATGCGAACGACGACCTGTCAAAGCGACCGGACGTTCAGGCGGAGCGCAGCCGGCGACAGGAGGCTAAAAAGACCCTAGAGGAGACGGAGGACTTCTAAGTAGCTCCCGCAGGCATCACTCCTACCAGCCGGTGGTGAGTGGTGCCTGGGGCTCTGGGAGGGCAGCTTGTCGTGCTTTTTTCCGAATTTCTGTTTATTTTAAAATAACCTAGCCTAATCAGGGGGTTGTGGGTTTCTGCTAAAGTCACCAGCGAAAAATTCTGCGTCATACCACAAGCAGAGTTCGTTAGTAGCGGTATTGGTATGAACAAGTCGATTCTTTCCCTTCTCATTTGTTGTGTCGCGGTTCTCAGCAGTGGCTGTAGCAGCAGTGCGTTTCACGCGAAGCCCCTCGCTATCGGTACGGTAGGCGGAGCTGCCGCGGGTGCTGGTACAGGGGCAATCGTCGGTGCGCTGATTGCTAACGGAGATATCGCCGCGAGTGCCATGCTGGGCGGCGCGATCGGTGTTCCGGTAGGACTCGCGATCGGAATGGTGTACGACTATTACAGTGAGCGCAGTATCTCCGAACGGAATGCGGTAGAGATACAGAGAAATCAGGTAGAGATATACAAACGCCAACGTGAGCTCGATGACCTCCGTGAGCAGATTCGAAGGGACAGCCCGAACGCTAATCCTCCGGAGTCGGATCGGTATTACCACTACAACGGTCCGACGTACGGGAATTATTATCGGTAGTTATTGAATAGTCTTAGTTCGATAGTATTAGTCGACGGTAATTTCCCCCGATAATACGAATTTGGTAGGGAGGGCCGGCGTGCCGCCGGCCGTTCGTCGCATACATGGAAATCGCCGTTGGCCGAAGGCTGTATTCGTTTCCGTAGCGAACGGCGGGCAACATGCCCGCCCTCCCATAATCCGTGCCTCCTGTCGCTATGCGACGAAACGTGGTACCGATCTCTCTAATTGGCAACACAAGAGAGAGAGAGCCCATGGCCCGCGCTGCAAAGAAAACGTCGACACCCCAACCCTATAGGCCAACCGTTATCACGAAGGCATCAACGGCGTTCCTTGAGCGCTACATCAACAATCCATCTCCCACAGGGTTCGAAGTTGAGGGGCAGCGGCTATGGCGGGATTACATTAAGCCATTCGTCGATGAGGTGCGCGTTGATAACTACGGTTCTGTATACGGAGTTATCAACCCGAAGGCTGATTTCAAGGTAGTGATTGAAGCGCACGCCGATGAGATCTCGTGGTTCGTTTCGTACATAACCGAAAGCGGTTTCATCCATGTAAAGAAGAACGGCGGTAGCGATCATATCATCGCGCCATCGAAGCGCGTGAACATTCATACGAAAAAGGGAATGGTAAAGGCCGTGTTCGGCTGGCCGGCGATCCACACCCGGCGCGATGGTAAGGAGGAGACTCCGAATCTTAAGAACATCAATCTCGATGTCGGAGCAAAAAGCAAAGCTGAGGTTGAGGCGATGGGGATCCATGTAGGATGCGTGGTCACCTACGAAGATGAGTTCATGACCCTCAATAATCGCTACTTTGTCGGTCGAGCGCTCGATAACCGTATCGGCGGCTTCATGATCGCAGAAGTCGCTCGCCTTATTAAAGAGAATAAGAAGAAACTGCCTTTCGGCCTCTACATAGCAAACTGCGTGCAGGAGGAGGTGGGGCTTCGCGGTGCCGAGATGTTGGTTGAGACTATCAAGCCGAACGTCGCGATCATTACGGATGTATGTCACGACACATCGACGCCGATGATCAACAAGGTACTTGAGGGTGATACTGTGTGTGGTAAGGGGCCGGTCTTGACGTATGGTCCGGCTGTTCACAATAAGCTTCTCGAGATCCTTATCGATACCGCAGCAGCACAAAAGATTCACATTCAACGAGATGCCGCATCGCGCTCAACTGGTACTGATACCGATGCATTCGCGTACGCAAACGGCGGAATCCCATCAGCGTTAATCTCGTTGCCACTCCGGTACATGCACACAACCGTTGAAATGGCGGAGATTCGGGATGTCGAGGCGATCATCAAGTTGATGTATCACGCCGTAATCGGGTTGAATCCCAAGTTCAATTTTAAATATCTGTAACCGAGAGGCGTTTATAGATGTCAGGGGCTCAACGCTTTAGAGCTCTAGGCGACAAACCATCTCGACTGGCTGCGTTGACCAGCACGCCACGTTCACGTGGTCGGTTGCGTCTTTGGTCGCCTACCAGGCCAGCAGATGGGCTAGTTAATAATCAAACCGATAAATCTCATCGATCGGACTGCCAGGCTCAATTTTGTAGAGGCTCTTGAGTAGCCCATCGTTAATACCGTAGGCCCAACCGTGTAAGACCGGTAGTCGACGCTCATGCCACGCCTTTTGAATAACGTTGGTTTTCATCAGGTTCTTCAGCTGCTGATGTACGTTCATCTCAACCATGAGGTCTGCTTGAGCATCCAGCGACTCAATCCCTTGAAACCGCGACTGATTGGCGTGATAGACATCCTTTATCTGTCTGAGCCACTCATCAAGAACGCCGTATCGATGGCTGGAGAGTGCCGCCTTAATGCCACCGCATCCGTAATGCCCACACACAATCACATGTTTTACGTTGAGGTACTCAACTGCAAATGAGAGCACACTCAGGAGGTTAAAGTCGGTGTGGTTAACGAGGTTGGCGATGTTGCGATGCGTGAAGATCTCGCCGGGTTGTGTGCCGGTAATCTCTTCGGCCGGTACGCGACTGTCAGAGCAGCCAATCCAGAGAAAGCTTGGCTTCTGCTCTCGCGATAGGTCATCGAAAAAAGCTGGGGAGAGGCTGAGCTTTTCCTGAACCCACGCCTTGTTTGCCAATAGAAGTCGCTTGTATGAATCCATGGTTAACTCTCTACTCCTCGCTCCCGCCCGTAGCTACTAGCGATTGATGAAGTGGACTTTCATCGATGGCCGCACCGTCTGCGCTATCTTTTGCCTCGTTCGAATCGTGGCACCAGAACCGGAGGAGGTGTGGCTTGCCGCACATTGCCGACCCCGCTTATCCATGCCACGAGGGCCAAAAGGCTATTCCCTTGACCGGGAAGGCCCATTGACTTGCTATTGATAATGATTTACTAATATCAAAAATTACCACTAGTCTATTAAAATCAAGTAGATATGTCCAGTTCAAATCGAACCACCAAGCAGAAACGCGCAGTCTGGTCTGCTCTCGAAGAGGCCCATCGGCCTTTAAGTCCCGTTGAGGTCTTCCAAGAGGTCTCGCGGACCGTTCCGTCGCTTAGCCTGGCCACTGTCTACCGTATCATCCGAGGGTTCATCGAGGAGGAGCGGATCGTGCCGGTGTCGCTCCCCGGAGCCCCAGACCGTTACGAGACCAAAGGATGCGCCGAACACCATCACCACCACTTTCTTTGCGATGGGTGCGGACGGGTTTTTGATGTTCCTGGCTGTGGCTTCCGGTTGGAGTCTGGGTTGCCGGAGGGTTTTTCGGTGAAACGACATGAGGTCGTGCTCTACGGCGAGTGCCCCGACTGCGATTCAACCAAGTCTGCGTAACGGATTCACCACCCTGTTGGAGTAATCGGAAGTATGGTCAAGGCAGCAATATCGATACGGACTGCGAAAAAGAGCAAGTTGAGCTCCGTGATAAGCATCTGTGCGCTAGCGATCCTGGTGCCGCAACGCACCCTGCTCGCAGATGAGGCGGATACCGCAGGGCATGCCGATCCCGAGTATCACCTCGACAAAGTAGTCGTCGAGTCCTCTGCATTTCAGGACACTCTTTTTAATTCCGTACAATCAACGTCAGTTATCTCGGGGACGGACCTTGACGAAAAATCGAGGAGCTCTCTTGGCGATACCCTGGCAGCAGAGCCCGGCGTTGCATCGTCAAGCTTTGGGCCGGGAGCAGGACGACCAGTCGTGCGAGGTCTCGGCGGCGATCGTATTCGCATCCTTGAAAACGGCGTTGGTACGCTTGATATCTCGAATGCCAGCCCGGATCACCCCGTTACGATTGAATCGACACTTGTCGATCGAATCGAGGTACTTCGCGGTCCGGCCGCGTTACTG
>JBIIYC010000143.1:0-6882 GCA_044347025.1 Bdellovibrionota bacterium | reverse complement strand
AAGCGAGGCCAAGGTGGTAGTTTTGAGCGTGATGAGGGATGGTGGGGGCCGTCACGCGTTATCCAGGGTGCTATCGATGAGTTTCCAGCGTGGTCATTCGTTTTGGGTGACGCGCACCCACACTACTTAAATCTAGCAACGTTTCCATTCTTGCTGTTGGTGTTGTACCGAATAATTACGTCTGGCGCGCCAGCAGGCTATCGTTTCGTTCAGTCGTGCCTTTTTGTTGTTGCAGGCGTTCTCTTCCTTGTTGGAAGCAATGCGTGGGAAGTCCCGATGTGGGCGGGAACGGCGGCTATTATCGGCCTTACGGCACTTATTGTTCTTAAAACTCCTCTCGGCTCGTTACTGACGCTCCGCCCGACAGCCGCCTCCGATGGAGCGGCGGCTCAAGGGACGAGCTCGTTCGATACTCTGCGGCAGATAGCATCGATTGGTGTTGTGCTTGCTGCGATGGGCGTCGTGGTCCTGCAGCGCAAAACGGCGACACTCGGAGAGAGTGCGACGATCCTCCTTGGTGCGGTAGTGTTTGCGGTTATCTTTTATCCGAGAAACGCCTCTATTACATCGTGGTTTGGGCGTGTTTCGTGGAGCCCCCGTTATTCCGGTTGGGCGATATTTTGGTCGTTGCTGCTCATCGCCCTCAAACTTTCAAGTAGTCACATCAAGCCAGAGGGGGGAAATCTCGAATTCGTACGTTCTCCGATTCCGGTAACAACGACAGCGGAGATATTCGCTCACTGGGGAACGCAGATCGTTATCATCGCTGTGAGCAGTCTCGCATTGCATCGGTTTAGCCTCGCCTCGTTCATGATGGGGGTATTTCTGGTGTGCACCCTGTTTTTTGACAAGGGAGCCCTGTTTATCTACGTACTGATCGGTATTCAGCTTGTGCGACTCCTGCGGGAGCGAACCGTGCCCGGTTCATGGAGAGAGGTGTTTAGCGAGGGCATTGTAATTGCGAGCCTTGGGCTTGTGCTGCTTCCAGAGATCGTTTTTCTGAATGACTCGTACGGTCCAGAAATTGAGCGCATGAATACGATCTTTAAGATCTACACAACGGCATGGGCGTTGTTAAGCCTCTCTGCGATCTACCTGTGTGTGCAAGTTGGACAGATGCGAGCCAAGGAATTGAATGCCATCGCTCCGGGTGCGTCGATAGTACTTGGTCTCTCTGTCGTGGCGATAATCGCCGCAGGCACTGGGCGATTTTATTCGCACGTTTTGCCGATGCGTATGATGCCCGCCGCTCCCGAGTTTGGCAGCGAGGGCCTTGGACTGGCAGAGCGAAAGTATCCTGGCAGTGCAGAGATCATTCGAGCTCTACGGTCTAAACCGTACGGGCGAGTCCTTGAAACACAGGGGCGCCCATACAGTTTTACCTGCTTTGTCTCTACCCTTGCTGGGCAGCCAGCATACCTCGGCTGGGCAAACCACGTGAGTCTGCTCACGAAGCTCGGTGGCGAAATTGGCCGTCGTGAGAGAGTTACGGACGACTTCTACAAAGAGACAGATTGTATGGCGCGACGAGATCTCGCTCAGAAGGAGCAGATTCGTTACATCGTGGTTGGTAGCTTAGAGAAAGCAAAATATCCGAACGTCTATGAGCTTGATTTCTCGTGCTTTACGACTCTCGCTCGCAAGGGGGAGTACGCGTTGTATCAAGCTCCGTGAGCTAGTAGGGCTGTGAAACATGAATCCCTGTAGTCTACTTCGATAGTTTGAATGCACCTTCGTCGGACACCCGTCTCCGTGAATGCGTAGGCTTGAGCCAGATCGCAGATGCCTCGACGGAGTCTTAGCGAAGTAGGGCCGGTTTTGAGTCGTCTCCGCCTCAGTTCGACAATGCCCCCACAATGCTCACGATGGGACTTGTTTGCCACCCCGTTAGCTCGGACTGCCTGAGAGATCGATACGTTAGCCAGTCTTGAGGTTTTTCGCGCCATTTTCTCATACTGAGTGGTTTTGCGCCGACTCTTACCTTGGGGCGGCGCTTCTGTATCGAACGTATCTCGTACAGGAGGTGCTACGCCCGCATGGGAAGCGAGGGGAGATTATGGGGAGCCCAGTTCGGATAAAACCGTTAGCAGCTATTGCGGTCGTAGTTACCGTGATTGGCCTGATCGCTATTCCGAACCTACGGAGCAATCCCGAGCGTGTTATAGATCCTCGAAAGCTTAGCGCACTGGAGGAATTGTCATATAACCCCGCTGGAAAGTGGCGAGTGAAGCTTGCTGCCGATGAGGAGCTCGTGCGGTATGAGGTCTACGATGCGTCAGGCCGAGTAAATCTATCCAGGGCTCGAGCGATACTTGACTACTTTAGGAAGCGGGTAACATTTGTAAACTCCCTGGATGTTGATGGAGAGCCACTGACGCTGTTCACCGTGCGTGGCGCCACCACACGAGATCCAGAGCCGTCTCCGGTATTTCGCGGGAAATTCAAACTGTACGGCATTTCAGCATCGGGTAAGTTGGTTGGGTTTCGTGACGCTAGCGGGTCACTTCCTGCAGATTCAGGAACGTTGCTGTTTAACTTTGGCCCATTTTTACAAGGCGGAGCTGCATCAATAGGGGATGGGGCCGTGTCCGCCCCTCTCAAGGTATCTCAGAAGGAGGATACTCTGCGATTTTCCCGCAATCATCGTTCAATGGAGCCGCAGGCGCTCGTTGTGGCTGTTATCAAGACCCGTTCTGGAAAAGATGTGCGGGGCTATCTAGTCAAGGTTTCGGGAGAAGCGCTCGCGCTGCCTACACTCGATACTGTCGTGCAGAACGCCCAGAGCAAAGTGAGCGCCGAAACGATTACGGCGAACTATCCGTATGATCAAGCCGCCGCTGAAAGCCAATCCAAGGCATCTGGTGGACAGGTGGGGAGGGGCTCCAAGGCAGGTGGGCGCGTGTCGATCGCTTCAGTAAATGCATCGGCGACATTTGACTGTGTGCGGGATGGCTTCCTGATCTGGCGGGTGACCGGCATTCCCGGCAGGACGTTCCACTGGAAAGCGCAGGTCTCAGGAACGAGTTGGATTGAAGCCAACACTGTTACTCTCAAGGGCACCGGCAGCTCAGGAGTCGGTATTATCGCTACGAAAGCGTATGTAACCACGCAACCCGATTCATTACACCGGACAGTTTTAGCCCTATACTCGGACTCAAATGGCGCGCCAGGAACTGAGGAATTCTCCATCATCGGGCCAGTTCCGGGTTCAACGTCGACGCGCCAATGCGCTTCATTTCCCGCCGAATTCGCGACTAAGTATTCGGAGGTTTCTCTGGTAGATGCGTGCTACGCGAGTTTTACAACTCCCGCTAAGGTTCAACTAACGTTTTTTGGTGTTAGTGGACAACGGGTAGATCTTCGTAATGCTGATAAGACTATTGCATC
The DNA here is from genome assembly GCA_044347025.1 of Bdellovibrionota bacterium. Classification (GTDB taxonomy): domain Bacteria; phylum Bdellovibrionota_C; class UBA2361; order UBA2361; family OMII01; genus OMII01. The sequence goes on along the minus strand of JBIIYC010000143.1, from coordinate 3,495 downwards.
CGCAGTAGTGCCGGCCTCGAGGAAAGTGACGGTTTCACTCTCGCAGCAACTCCTCTACTTCGATGCTTTTGAAGTCAGCACGGAGCCCAGCGTCGGAGCGAGACTCTACCAAAAGCTCTCCTACAATGTGCCGACCGGAAGGTATACGTTTCAGTCTGCCCCGGGAGTCGCAGAGGTAAGTAAAACACTTGCGGCGTGCGCAACACCAACGCCGACGGCCACTCCCACGCGCACCCCCACTGTGACACCGACTCCTACCGCAACTAGAACTCCAACGGTTACACCTACGCGAACACCAACTGCAACTCCTACACGCACGCCGACAAGAACTCCCACGGTCACGCCAACTCGGACACCCACAGTGACACCGTCCGCGACCGCCACCAGGACGCCGACACCGACCCCAACCATCGAACCATTCGCAGTTTCATCGGCATGTGTCGATCGGGAATCTTTAGTATGGAGCGTTGATGGTCCTGCCGGAGCACGAGTACAGTATGAGGTTACTATTCCAGGAACCGCCGGGCTTGAGTCTTGGATCGAGGGTGCTTCAACAACGGTCCCTGCAACCGGTCCCGTAAAAGTGGTTTCCCGATACCAACGCGGAACTCCAAGTACGATAGCGGTGTACGCAGATACAAATGGATCTCGCGGCACGTTATTGCGAACAGTTACAGCTTCGAGCATTCCGGCGGCATGTCCAAGCCGGGTCGCAACGGATCTGCCGCGTATTGATAGCATTACCGCGTGTTATCGATCCGTGCCGAATAGCACCTCTGAGAAGGTGGTAATTTGGGACATCATCACTCGTACGGCCGCAGGAGCTCCCTCTACGGCGCCGGTGGAGTACTTTAACCGACGGCAATCTACGACGGTTCGGGGAGCTGTCTTAGCATCGGGAGCAACAAGCTACCAGTACGTTGAATCCACGGGATCTCCGGTCACCTCCGATATGAAGGAAGCCTTGGCTGCTAATGGCGTATCAAATCGAAAACTAGGGGTATTGAGCAGTAATATTGCCGGTAATCGGTATTCCTTCCGAATGAGCCCGGCAAGCGGCGCTATTGAGGCTACGCTTACCGAATGTATTCCCGCAACGCCAACTCCCACCCCAACTGCCACGATCACTCCGACACCAACTCGGACTCCGACCAAGACTCCCACGGTGACACCAACCGCAACTCCGACTCGGACGCCGACGGCAACCCGAACTCCGACTCGAACACCGACTTCAACGCCAACAGCTACGAGAACGCCCACGGCGACACCGACTCGCACCCCAACACGAACGCCCACGCTGACTCCGACAGCGACCAGAACGCCAACAGCTACGCCAACTCGAACACCAACGGTAACGCCTACACCGACAGCGAGTCGCACCCCCACTGTAACCGCAACGCCGAGTAGGACGCCTACGGCAACCATAACGCCGACTCCAACGCGGACGCCGACCGCCTCGGCGACACCAACGCCAACAGCTATCCCTCGGGCCGAGCCAACGATGCCGACAGTTGTGCCGACGGCAGTGATCGTTGTTGTGTGTGACTCGCTTAACGCGTCGCCGGGCAAGGCCGCCTTGCGAGTCAATTCAACGTTCTTACGAAACGCTGTAGCGGATGCAGTCACGAAAGCCCTGAAGAACGGCTCGATTAAGGAGAGTGCAGGGCGGCGGTTTGTGACGAGAGCAGCGGATCTCGATCGAGCAACGAGGACAGCGATCGCTCAGTATCCTACTCGGGTGGAAAACTGTTCATCGGGACCGAACTGCCGGGTGGTTAGCTACAGTCCCTCGATCTTGAACTACCAGGATAACTTCAGAAGCTTTGTGGCGTATGCTCGTAGTGTCGGCAAATCGCTGTCGACCTCGAGATCGCGGAGTACGCGACAGACCGCTAAGAGCCTCATGAGAAGCATCGGTGTCGCTGAACAAGCATCGCAATCGGGATTAATGACCCTGCCGGTCACATCAAGGGTCTGCAAGTCACAGAAGTAGCGAGTGTGACCGCAGTATCGGTTGCCTGCACCTGGGAGCGCTCACTTTGTCCGTGACGGTATAGAATAGACTAACGTATACTAGTGGTTGTGCGAATTCCATTCCTGACGGCAACATGGCGCTATTTACTCGTGAGTAACTACGAAGTTGCGCCGGAGCTTCTTGTGCCGCATCTTCCGCTCGGCACTGAGCTTGATCTCTTCCAAGGTAAAGCCTTGGTGAGTATCGTGGCGTTCCATTTCTCAAAGAACAAACTCTTTGGAATAGTTCCTACCGTGCCGGTCACCCAGTTTGAGGAGGTGAATCTACGGTTCTACGTGCGTCGGCGTGTAGGAGATGAGGTGCGCCGGGGAGTGGTCTTCATAAAAGAGGTGGTTCCCTCGACTATCATCGCAACGACCGCGCGCTGGCTATACAATGAGCCATACGAAGCCCGCAGGATGTGGCATGACATGAGAAATTGTGGACCTACAACCGGCGGGCGCGTGGCGTATGGTGTTGAGGTCGATGGTAACGACACTGAGATCTCGGCAAGAACCGAAGGACCTCTTCGCTCGTTGGAGACCGATAGCATTGAGTCGTTTATCCTTGAGCACTACTGGGGATACACTCCGCGTGGTGATGGAACTACCTCGGAGTACGAGGTCCAGCACGAGCCGTGGCGCTTTTGGCGGGTAGCGGATCTCTCTGTCGGCGAACATCTCCCGACATTGTATCCGGTTAACTTGAGGGAGTTTCTTCAAGGGCAGCCCCACTCGGCATTTCTCGCACTCGGCTCCCCTGTGTCGGTCTACGGATATAACCGGTTCCGCGCTCGGTATGATACTCGCGCCGTCCCGCAGGGGGCGAGAGAGGGATGGGTCCTGTACGATGGCCTATGTGGTTTCTGCTCGTGGTGGGTTCCAAAAATACAAGATCGTCTTGCGCGAGCAGGCTTTTCAATAGCGCCTCTTCAATCGGCATGGGTTCGAGAAACGATAGCAATGCCAGACTCGCAGCGGACGAGCGACATTCGCCTTCTTTTGACAGATGGTACCCTTGTAAGTGGCGCTGATGCGTACATCTATTGCCTTAAACGGATGCCCTATCTTCGAGTGTTTGGAATGCTATTAGGTCTGCCCGGAATGCGATGGTTGACGTGGCAGGTATATCGAGTAGTCAACCACAACAGATTCTTAATCTCTCGTGTATGCCGCTTATCACCAGAGAAAACGGATGCAAAATAGGAGACGTTGCGTAAGAGATCGCTTCGTCCGACCGTAACCAAACGTACCCTCATCGATGAGTCTAGTTGGTGCTAGATGACGACCGCGAGCCACGTTTGCATCATGGATCAGTCACTATAGCAGGGTGGTGAAAAAAGACTTCCTGTTGTGCATTTCGATAGTTTGACTGCAACTTCGTTGGAGCCGCCGAAAAAATCCTCAACGTATCTCAGAGGATACGCCTCCGGTTTTTTCGTCATCTCCGCCTTGTTTCGTCAAAACTCTCAAAATGCTCAC
>JBIIYC010000142.1:0-6895 GCA_044347025.1 Bdellovibrionota bacterium | reverse complement strand
TTCTGGGTCTTGAGTTGTCATGAGAGTAGTCTGCATTCACATACCGAAACTGGGCGACAGCGCCGCCAATGCCATCTACGTAACCAAGCGTGAGCTCTACAACGTTAAATTTTTCCTCCACCAACTAGACGAGCTCGCAGAATGCATCTGGGAACCGTTCTCCCTGGAGATGTACTCCACCGGTAACACCGTGTACTTTTGCATGGCCGGTTCGAACGAGGTTGTCGATGTACTCTCAACCGGCGTCTATTCCTGGATGGGCAGCTCCCAGATCATCGACATCGAGGACTACACAGACTCTATCGGTCAAAACGGTTTGGCGGCGAGTGCAGACCTCAAGTTGTGGAGACCAGACATCTATCCGATCAACGACTACCGGAACTTCGGAACGAACTCCCTGGTACCGATCCTGGCCCCACTTCAACAGCTGCCCGATGGCGACCGTATGCTTATCCAGGTCATCGTCCGGCCAATCAAAGACACAGCGTGGTCTCATCTCTCACTCCGTAGGGCTCGTGCCCGCGAACGGATTAGCAGAATCTTTCGCGCACGAAACTGGTTTAAGAAGGACCTACCGATCAACACGGAAGAGGTGATCGCAGCCAAATGTCGCCAACACTTATTTTGGGTCAACTATCGAATCACCGCATTCTCCGATGAGAGTATTCGCAACGACGCTCATCGAAAAAAAGCGGCGATTACCAGGTTGAAGGGCCATATCGAGCGCTATGCAGCCACCTGTGGAACCTACGGTCACAGCGACCAGAACCGTTTCGAACTGGGAGGAATCGAGACTGGCGTATCGATAGCTCGCCGCGTCCGAGAACGTTCATTTATCCGCCCTTTTCGTCTCTCCTCATTCGAGGTGACGACGCTATACCACCCGCCAACACTCGATGTAATTCAAAACACGGCTCAAGTACTCTCTCAGAAGTCCCCAGCGCCTCTGCTGCTTCCTACTCCGAGCTCGGATCCAAGTATTGGCAGCTTTGCTCACACTAATTATCGCGACCACGAAATTGGGTTCGGGATTAAGCGCTTCGACAGGCGCCGCCATCTCTACATTCTCGGCAAATCAGGAAGTGGAAAGTCCTGTCTCCTACAGCTTTTGGTCAAGGACGACATAGAAAAGGGCTTCGGCTGCGCCGTACTCGATCCCCATGGCGACCTTGTCGACGATATCTTGCGACTCGTCCCGCGTCATCGAGTCGATGATGTAGTTCTCTTCGATCCCTCTCAAAAGGAATATGCGCCAAGCTTTAATCCGATGGCTCCAGTTCGCCCAGAACTGAAGCTTCGTGTAGCGATGAGCTTCCTGGATTCATTTAAGCGGGTGTTCCGAGCCGATTGGTCGGAACACATGGACCACGTATTACGATACGCAATGCTAGGCCTTCTTAGCGCACCAGGCTGCAATCTGGTCTCCCTGCGCCGAATGTTAGCCGATGAGCGATATCGTGGTGAGATTGTTCGTCAAGCGCGTGACGAGTCGGTCAAACGATTTTGGCTGCGGGAATTTACCGCACGCCGCAGAGAGTTTGAAGAAGGGCCTATCTCACGACTCCTTAACAGGCTCGATGAACTTCTCGCAACCGATACGATGCGCCACATTCTCGGCCAATCCGAGAATATGTTCAACTTTCGTGAGTTGATGGACAACCGAAAGATAGTCCTTCTCAAGGTATCAAAGGGAGTTCTTGGATCAGAGAATGCGACTCTTCTTGGATCCCTTCTTATGTGGAAGGTCTACGAAGCCGCAATGTCCCGCGCTGACATTCCAGCTTCAGACCGTCAGGATTTCTACCTGTATGTGGACGAGTTCCAAAATTTTGCGACCGACTCGTTCGGCGAGATCCTCAGCGAAGCACGAAAATACAACCTCAACCTCACATTTGCGAACCAGTATCTGAACCAACTTCCAGGCTCGATACGCAAAACGATCTTCGGAAACGTTGCGAACCTTTTATCATTCCGAGTGGGCGCCGAGGATGCTGGCTCGGTTGCTGCCGAGTTTGCCCCGCAATTTAGTGATGGAGACCTCGTAAACCTCGCTATCCGCGACTTCTACCTGCGCATGAGTATCGACGGTCAAGTCCAGAACCCGTTCTCAGGCAGGACCCTTGATCTCGCATATCCAGCACCAGGAAAAGACTTCTCCGATGCGTGCATCGCAGCGTCTCAGAAGAAGTATTGCGTACCCGTTCGGTCTACACCAACGCTCAAGACGGCATAGCTATCAAGCGACTTTCATGGCACATGAGTGCGGCGCCACTGTGAACTACGATCTCGACCTCTCCTCCAAGCGCCTCATTACTCACACCTCGACTTCCAGGAAGTACAACCTCGCGCGTTAGAGGCCAGCGCACGTTGGTGAGCGATACTGTCACCGAGCTCGTTTGAGGGATAACGGACACACGATCGCCACAACGAGCATCGAGCGTGACAGCTGAGAGGCCCTCGTTACCACTGAGTCGACGGCACGACCATGCGCCGTGATGCAATACGATCGGAACAACACCATGATATCGTTCCATCACCGAAAGAGTTGTTAGAGCCTGATCCAATCGACCGCCCCACCCACAAACGATTGATACCTCTGAAGCTCCCCGCGCCAGCGCCAAGGCTATACACTTCTCAAGATCGTTCGTGTCCTGGTCCGAGACCTCGATCCACTCAGTGCTAGGATATCGACACCGGTAGGTGTCTCGCTCATGGGAATCGAAATCTCCACACACGATGTGCGGAGTCACGCCGCTTGGGAGCTGCGCAACAGCACCATCCGCCGCGATTATGCAATCGGCAGTTGCCACATGCCGAAGCACTCCGTCACTATCAAATTCCGGACTGTTCGCTATGATACATGTTCGCTTAGACACCACACCTCCTGCATGCAGGGCCATCAACACCCTGCTGTGACTCATCTGAATAAACGCTTGGATGTACGGTATACGTCCCGTCGACGTTCTTGGTGTCCACATCGTAGCACACGATGCTCGACACGTCCTCCTCCTTCCTTTCATACCAACATGCACGTCAACTGAGGCTTTCGTTTCGTCAGGATTCTCGACTGATTGGCGCATGGAACCGGAGACGTTGGTCTTTGAAACGATCAAGATCGCTTCGTAGGGGTCCATCCAAAAGCACGACCAAGATGAAAGACCCAGGAGGGTCAGAACGCAGAGAGGGTCGGAATTGGCGGGAGGACTAGGATAACGTTTGGTCGCTATCGCCTCCCCGAGGGACGTAGACCGCGCGGTGCATCGAACTGCGTAGCGAGCTGGTCGAACGTAGCAGGGTGGTGAAAAAGGGTTCCTGTTGCGCATTTCGATAGTTTGACTGCAACTTCGTTGGAGCCGCCGAAAAAATCCTCAACGTATCTCAGAGGATACGCCTCCGGTTTTTTCGTCATCTCCGCCTCGTTTCGTCAAAACTCTCAAAATGCTCACGACGGAAGCCTTTTTTCACCACCCTGCTAGAGTTCTTCAGCCCAAAAGCACCATCATCGACGTTCTCAGTAAAGGGGCTTCGTGCAGTGTGAGGGTTACTTCGACCGTGAAATGTTGCGTTCAACAAGGCCACCCACCTCAACAAGAATAGCCGCAGCTGCCTCGAAAAGCTCCACCGGGATCTCCTGATCCACATCAAGACCGGCTAACGCACCACAGATATCGGGACGTTCGACCACGGGAACTCCGTGTCTGCGAGCACACCTAACGATGAAATCAGCCAGGTCGAACTCGCCCTTCGCCGCTACGACCGGCGGGGTATCAACACCCCCCGGAAGACCGAGGGCGAACGCCTGAAAATACGAATGCTTGGACATACACCTCCTGCGGGTGCTGCCGAAATACGACCGTACACCAGCTACATCGCCGCACGTTCGGCCGACGACGAGTCGAAGTCGTGATCGCTATCGACCGGTGACTCATCACCTCTGGTGAGCTTCGCCAAAGCCTCCTCAACGCTCCAAACACTGAGAGGCTTTTCAACAAACTGAATCCTTGTACCAGAGGGATCGCCAAAGGCGGCTCCTAATCGACCGTGATTCAGCACCCCAACACACACAATAGTTAGTTCGGGAAATTGACTCAGAAGTTGTGTGCACGTTGAAGCCGCCTGCGATCCGAGACCGTCGGCATCAATCATCACAACGCTCCAACGACCAGCTTCTCGTCGAAGCACATCTATCGTTTGACGGGCATCAAAGACCCCCCGTGAGGCATACCCGAGGGACTCCAACACCGAACTCACGAACGGTTGGACCCCAGATTCCATGCCCAACAAGAGAACCCCCTGACCCCTCGCTGACACCATATTTGCGGAGGAGCGAGCCTCAGCGAATGCACCTTGCGCACTGAAGATAGGGATATACACACTTACTATCGCCCCCTCACCCGGCACACTGTACACCGTGATAAGCCCATCGTGCTGCCTCACGAGCGAGTAGGCCGTTGAAAGACCAAGGCCAGAACCGTTCAGCCCCACGCCGGTGCCCTGATCGACGTTCTTCGTCGTGAAAAACGGCTCAAAGCAGCGGGCCTGCTGCTCAGGGGTCATTCCAACTCCGTTATCCTTCACGTCAATCCGGATATATGGGCCAGGGGAAACATCAGGCGCCAACTCTCCGGAACGAACACTAACCGTGCTCATCGAGATCGAGATCGCTCCTGAGTCCTTCGTGCCAATTGCGTCTTTTGCATTCGCAAGCAGATTCGTCAGCACCTGTTGCATCTGTGGAACATCCGCCAACACCGCAGCACTCTCCGTCGCTCCTGCATCGATTGAGAACGCTATCTTCTTTCCAACCAGCGAGCGGTAGAGATCCTCCGACTCGACAATCATGCGAGCAAGTGAGATGGGTTTCTTCGTAGAGCTTCCGTTTGTTGCAAAACTAAGGAGCTGACTCACTAATGAGGCGCCTCGCTTTGCCGCCTCTGTAATCGTCCCCGTGCACTCAAACACAGGAGAGCCTTTTGGTGTCTGCATCTCGATCAGGGTAACCTGACCCAAAATTGCCTGAAGCAAGTTGTTAAAGTTGTGTGCAACTCCCGAAGCAAGAAGCCCCGCGGTACGCATGCGGAGGGCCTCTGACATCTTATGCTCGAAGCGACCGGCCAACATGACGGTAGCGATCTCACTCGCCATACTCACGAGAAGCCGAATACGCTCCGACGAAACGAATGTCGTCTTGGAAAGGGGTTCGACAACCAAAACACCGAGGACCTGACCCACAGCTACCATGGGTACGGCTACTAATCGCTCCGCACTCGGTACCGCTTGAAGCAGACGTTCCTCTCGATGTCCCGAAAGGTCATTTATAATTGCTGGTCGCTGCGATGCGACAACTTTGTACAGCAGTTTCTCCGAAGGGGTAACTTCGATCTGCAGATCTTGGGCGACATCGTTGCTAGAACCGCCAAATCCAGCCCTTCCTAACAGAAAGGTACCCTGCTCATTCAGCACCCCCAGCCATCCCTGTTTTAAGGCGAACTCCTCCTTGAGGATCGGAAAGACCCGCTCAGCGAAGTCGTGCGCCGAGCGATACTTTGCAAGCTCCCGGCTGACTGAATACAGGGACCGCAAGGATGCACTCTGTTGCTTCTGAACATCGAATATCTCGGCTTGGCGAATGGCGAGGCTGATCTGAGCGGCTGCTGCTGTAGCTAGATCGAAATCCTCTTCTGCGTACGCAAATGCATCGCGCTTAAAGAGGCAAAACGCACCGCACACCTCATTATCAACGATCATGGGCGCGATAATACATGCCCGCTGCCGCTCTTGTTTAGCCAGCTCTCGGTTTGCCCGTGGATCCGCCTGTAAATCATCGATGAGGAGCGGAGACTTGCTCGCAACTGAGACCCTCAATAAACTTGGACCCTTAAGAATTGGATCCATATTTTCCAAGTACTGCTCAGATAAACCGATTGCAGCTACCGTCTCCAACGCATCGCGCTCACGATCATAGAAGCACGCATACCCGCAATCAGACTGCGTAGCGCCTACGACCGCGCGCAAGCCCTTGAATGTTACCGCTGCCGGGTCCGCATATCCATGAAGGGCCCGAGCAACCTCGAACAGCGCCTCGAGTCGCCGATTCTGTTCAACTAATCTATCCTGAGCATAGCGACGGTCGGTGACATCAACGCCGAACCCCTCCCAACCGAGAAACACCCCTTCTACAGAAAACTGCGGCAAGGCGCGTAACATAATCCAACGCAGCTTTCCGGTCTTTTGGTGGAGAACTCGCACCTCCTCTCGTAGCTCGCTGCGATCGCGACGCAACTTGGTTATGCGACGACGCAGGGTTGGGATATCTCTCGGATCGAGAATGCGCCCCCACAGCGCGACATCTCCCCTCATCGACTGCGGACTAACACCGAGCAGTGCCTCCGTGTTACCAAACACATCTGTGACGCGGAATTCTTTATCGGTCGTAATAATTACGATGTTGCCGTGATTGGCGAGTCGTTGGTACTGACTTCTCAATCCCTTTGCCAGTGAAGAGTTAGAGGCCTTCGGTACCGACTCGTTCGCGGGAAGAAGGACTGATACCAGGGCAGATACCGCATCTATCTCCTTAGCTGTAAATCGATGGAATGCGCGCTGATACAAGCATGCGACAACCGCTACAATCTCTCCATCGCGCTTCAACGGGAAGAGACCGAATGAGCGGACACCGTACGCAGCCAATACGTGCGTGAGGTTGCCCGCCAGACGCGCCCGCTGCAAATCGTGAACGATCAGCGGCACGGCTACTTTCACGTCATGGTGGAAGACGCCACTGGACCGGATAGAAAATAGGTCTTCAAGTACGGACTTCTTTTGAAGCGGCTGACGACTATATCGAGCAGCAGGAACCCCACTCCCTTCAACGGGCACTATGTATACCTCGTCG
>JBIIYC010000141.1:0-6903 GCA_044347025.1 Bdellovibrionota bacterium | reverse complement strand
TCCGCGTACAGTCGTGGATCCTGTCCAAGGATCCGACCGATCATCGCTAGCCGGAGTCGATAGACAGGACTACTGACCGATACCGTTGTTGTAGGATCAAACCCCATCCGCATCATACAGTGTGCGGCGGTGAGCGCTTGGAAATGCGTCAGCCCTTGAATAACCGCCATCGCCCTATCGTGCTCTTCAGCTTCCATCGCGACGAGCTTCAGACCAGCACCGATCAAAAGCGCCTCGACAAAATCTGCATACCGACCAGTCCGGATCTTGCAAGTGACACACGTCTGCCCAACTACAGACGGTATCGAGGGCGCAAACATCGGGTGCAGTGACAACACCTCGCTTTGCAACCTCGATAGAACCGGAATAATCGGAGCCTTGACTGAAGTGAGGTCAGCAACGAGCTTCTCCTGACACAGCTCCGACTCTATTTCCTCCAAAACCTCTTTCGTCACTCCGATCGGAACAGTAACAAAAATGACATCCGCGCGACGAGCTACCTCGCGATTCGATATCTCTGTGCCGAGATCCGAGACCAGAATCGGCAGACCCTGAGACTGACAGACAGCACGCAACCAGGATCCGAACTGCCCATGTCCTCCTATAATCCCGAGCGTGTGAGGACGGTGTGTAACGGTTTTCATAATTCTGAATCCTGCTCGATATGGAACATCGTGCCCCCTATGATAAACGTCAGCGCAAAAACTTCAAACAATGATTTATGATACCAGAGAAACTGGCAGCGGACTCTGATGGGAATCGACCCCCTCCGGCTCGGGGTTGATACTGTTCGTCACCTGACATCGGGTGACGAAATCCAGCGCTCCCCACATCGGCAATTCGAATAAATAACTACCATAGGAGTATGCAAGCGGTCGTTAAATCAGATATCCTTCCCACAGGAGCGCGGACCGGCCTTTAGTAGGCTGCTGTGAACGAGCGAATGAACTACGCAAGCGACGAGCAATCCCCATTTCTCTTGGAAGTTGCATGGGAAGTATGCAGCCAGATAGGTGGTATATACACCGTCATTAAGACGAAAGCTCCAAACATGGTTGATCGCTGGAAGGAGAACTACCTTCTTGTCGGCCCCTATCATCAGCACACCAGCAGCCTTGAGTTCGAAGAGGTCGTCGTCCCCGAGACCCTCCGACCGGTTGTAGAGAAGTTAACCGCGGCTGGCATCCCCTCTCACTATGGTCGGTGGCTGACTGATGGTCGTCCAGCAGTTCTCCTCCTCGATTATCGAGCCAGATACGAGCAACTTGGTAACGACAAATACTTTCTATGGAAGGACAACGGTATCTCCATTGAAGGTTCCGATGGCGAAGTGGATGCGGTAATCGCCTTCGGAGCCTGCGTTGCTGAATTATTGCGATGTGCAAGCGAGGGCCTCGGGCAGAAATTGGTGGCTCATTTTCACGAGTGGATGGCCGGAGTCGCGATTCCTCGAATTCGACACATGAAGCTCCCCATAGCTACCGTGTTTACAACGCACGCGACTCAGCTCGGAAGATATATCGCGGCCAACGATCCGCATTTTTACTCCAATCTACCGGTCATCAATGCGGATGCTGAGGCTCGTCGGTACATGATTTGGAGCAAATATGCGATTGAACGCGCGGCTGCTCATGCATCTCACGTATTTACAACGGTCAGTGAGGTCACAGCTCGAGAAGCACAATACCTACTCGGTCGCAAACCAGAATTTGTTCTCCCTAACGGATTGAATGCCCATCATTTTACGGCACTCCATGAATTCCAAAACCTTCACTTGAAGTACAAAGAACGCATCCACGAATTCGTGATGGGTCACTTCTTCCCGAGCTATTCGTTCGATCTCGATCGCACCCTCTACATTTTTACCAGCGGCCGATACGAGTACCTCAACAAGGGTATGGATCTCTTTATCGAGGCGCTGCACCGACTCAACGAGCGTCTTAAATCGACGCCGAAGCCGCCGACTGTCGTAGCATTTATTATTACACGAGCGCCTACCAAGAACTTAAACGTTACATCGCTCCAGAATCACCTCCGTCTCGAGGATCTCAAGACAACGTGCCGAGAGATGGAGCAATCATTAGGGCAACGCATCTTGGAGGCCGCAGCTCGCGGAAGGATGCCGACATATGACGACATATTTACCGAAGATATCCAACTTCGGCTAAAGCGCGCGATCCTTGCGCGCAAGACCACACAGTGGCCACCGGTTGTGACGCATGACTTGTGGGATGACGCCAATGATCCGGTCATGAATCATCTCCGTCACCGTAATCTGATCAATGCGCCGGGCGATCCGGTAAAAGTGGTCTTTCATCCGGACTTTGTCTCTCTCTCAAGCCTCTTCAGCCTCGATTACGATCAGTTTGTACGAGGGTGCCATATGGGCGTCTTTCCAAGCTACTACGAGCCATGGGGATATACCCCCCTCGAATGCCTCGCTCTGGGATTACCTACGGTGACAACGGACCTCAGTGGATTCGGAGCATACGTGGAGCGACACGTTCCGGATGCTCTACAGAATGGAGTCCTCGTCCTCAATCGCTCCAAAGCGGCAGCAGAGCACTGCATTGAGCAGCTCTCGTCGTTCCTGGTGAAGTTCTGCGAACTCAATCGAAGAGAGCGAATATCGCTTCGAAACAGAGCAGAGAGAATTACAGAACGTTTCACGTGGGACGTCATGGCGGCTCACTACCATCGCGCCCACAGCGAAGCGCTACGAGCGGCATATCCATCAGACGCTAAGACAGGTGCTTTGCTCCAAGCACACGGAGAGAGCGAGAACGTGGATACAGTTGCTGGACCACGCGAGGAGCCTCCGCAGAGCAGCTCTCCACTACCGCCTCCCCGTACCTCGAGCACTCGTCGCTCCTAGCGGGTGAGTGGCGAAGTGTTCCGTCGCGAGCATTTCGAGAGTTTTGACGAACCGAGTCGGGGACGACGAAAAAACCGGGCGCGCCACGACTCTACACCGACCTCGGCGTGAGCTCGGTCGACCCCTCGCCGAAGCGTGAGATACGTTGAGGATTTTTTCGGCGGCCCCAACTATGTCGCCTCGTCCGCCGAAGCCTTGGCGTACGAAGGAAGCCAAACTATCGAGGAGGCCATTTTTCACCTCCCTACCGGCGTAAGGCTCCGTAAGGAGGCGCGATCTCCTTCGGGGAAGACTCGACCTCGATTCGACCCTCGCTAACCCTGCGAAACAACCGAACTCGCGAATAAAACGCCATCTCACCAGGACTCTGATAACTAGCGCTATTTCGTTAAGGTTTTTTCCTAGACGGCCGATTGAATTGCTAGTGGATGGTGTATCCGCTGTCACACCCCCACCACACTCGATGGCACAAGAGGAGCCCACGTTACCATGGGAAATTTTAAGGGTGATTCCAACTCTCGACGAATAGACCGGGCGCTGCAGCACGTCAGCAAGCCATGGTTTCCGATGAATCCAGACGTACTGAAGCGCGTCCGCGAGGGATTTGAGAAGGGAATATACGAGGACAATTTTAATGTTCTTCTCGCTGAGCTGAAGACCGACTTTGCTCTCTTCACCTTTCTGGTGAAAGAACTCGTTCAGCGCGCGGCCGTATCGGGGGAATCCCAGGCGCTCATAGCGAATCCAATTGAGCTGATCCGCTGGGGAAGTTCATCACATATTCGCGAGATACTGGCCGAACAACAGAAGGTCCCGAGCATGCACTCGCTTCACTGGAGCGAGCCGTTCCAGATTCAACGATTACGCGAAACGGCGATTATTGCCACAACTGCCTCGGTGTTAAGCGAACAGAAGAACCTCGATCCCGAACTAGGCTTCTCTCGCGGCGTCATCCGCGAAATCGGACTTAACTTGATTGCCTGGAACTATCCGTCCGTGTACACGCAGGTTCTCTCGCGACTACAAGCCGATCAAGTTCTCGATGATGAGCTGGCTAAAGAACTCGGATTTACCCCCGCCTTGTTGGCGATGCGCCTCATGCGCCCGGATGCGACAGCCGACGACTCGGAGGAATCTACTGACGACAGCTCATGGGCAACCTACGACGAGCTGTGTGAAATAGGCGAGAACTTGGCTCGAGCGGAGAACCCAGAGACCTATCCATCGGCCGAAAACGATTGGCAAAAAGCAAAGTCGTTTCTCTCTAATACCATGGGGGAAGAAGCGATTACTATTATACGAGATCGTGCGGTGGAGAATTCACGGCACTATCAGAAATCGCTCCCGGAAGTATTCGGCGATATCGACAAATTTGACCCTCAACAGAATTTAGAGAAACACAAACGAGTGGCTCGTGCTCTCGAAGAGCGGTACCTACAATTTTGTCCAGAAGGTGTACAGAAGGCGCTCAAAGATCTTTATGCAGAGATGTCCAACGACTCGGTAAATAAGTCCCTGGTTGGTCGCCTATTAAAAGATATCGTGCCGGAGGCTGGCTTCACGGGTGGATGCGTTTTCGTAGTTGATCCAAGTTCCCTCTCGCTCAAGCCTCGTACCTTAATTGGAAAAGTGAAGATGCGACAGATAACGAATGTTGCCCTCGAGCCGGGTGACGCCGCCGTATCCGCTCTATCAAGCACACAGCCGGTAATCCAAGTCTCAGATGACCTGATGGATTCCTCATGCACCGGGATCTACAGCTCGCTTGGCGGTCGGAAAAAAGTAGGTGTCCTCTACCTTGAAAAGCCTCACACAACCGCTGCAAAACCCGATGATAGCACCCTGGGAGTTTTTGAAGTCATTCGCAAGGCTCTCTGCGATGCCCTTTTGATCGAATAGCAGCTTAGTACCGGTAAACGCTGCGAATCCTTACGAGTTGAGGCTAAATCCAGGTGCCGGTGGACCATCATACCGACGAGACGAGTTGAAAATTGCCTTGCGCTACCGCGGCTTGGATCGTTTCTCCAGCGCTCGGCAGCCCCTTTTGCTTTACCCCCCCGTTTTAGGCAACAATGACGCATGGCTACGTCACCTGAAATACTTGCCCCCGTGGGGACCTGGGACATGCTACGCGCAGCCGTTCATAACGGTGCCGACGCAGTGTACATCGGTATGCCGGGCTTTAATGCTCGCGGTCGGACCGCCACGTTATCAAGCCAAGAACTCGGTGCGATGATCGAGTATGCGCACCTGTACGGTGTTAAAGTTTTTCTTGCATGTAACATCTTGATCTTTGAGAAGGAGCTCAAAGACATTGTGTCCCTCCTCGAGGAGGTCCTCCCTCTCAAACCTGATGCCTGTATCGTGCAAGATATCGGGCTGGTGCGGCTCCTTCGCTTCATGGCCCCCGAGTTCGAGGTACACGCATCTACTCAAATGACTATCACCAATAGTCTCGCGATTGACGTTACCGAGGATCTCGGGATGCGCCGCTATGTGCTCGCTCGCGAGCTCTCACTTTCCGAACTGGCGTCAATACGTAGCGAAACCACCAAAGAGCTTGAGGTCTTTGTTCACGGGGCACTCTGCGTTTCGTACTCCGGCCAGTGCCTGACCTCCGAAAGCCTCGGGGGACGCTCTGCCAATCGCGGCCAGTGCGCTCAGTCATGCCGCCTTGACTACGAGCTCCTCGCGGATGGCAAGAAGGTCGATCTGGGCCCAAAACAGTACCTCGTCTCCCCCCAAGATCTCTGTGGCCTTGATGATGCACCAGCCCTGGCTGATATGGGGATTGAATCATTCAAGATTGAAGGGCGTCTTAAATCTGCCGAGTATGTCGCCAGCACTGTTCGCTCCTACAAAGCGGCGAGCCAACGAGCACTTGCTGACAGCAGGTCTTCGAAAAACGATATGGCGCGAATCTTCTCACGAGGGTTCTTCAATGGGTGGTTCAACGGCGTTAACCACCAGAAGTTGGTGAATCCCCTCCTCAGTAGCCACCATGGGCTGCTCATCGGCACCGTCGAAACGGTAAGTCCTCAAGGGGTGCGGATCTCAAGTTCGGACCCAGTGGTAGCTGGGGATGGAGTTGTCTTCACGTCGACCGACCAGCAGTCAGAGGTCGGAGGATCTGTATTTTCAGCGTCTCGTGACGGATCAGGCTGGAAGCTCACATTCAGTCGAGATTTCGATCTACGCTCTGTGAAGGCTGGGATGTTGGTTTATGTCAACGCATCACCACAAGTCCAAGCCGAGTATCGTCGCGCATTCCTGGACAAATCCCTCTTCAAAAAGATTCCTATTCGCATGACGGTAACCGGAGCACTCTATGAGCCGCTCCACGTTCGGGTAACGGATTCCGATGGGAATGTCGTTGAAGCATCATCCGCTTGTAATCTCGAACCGGCCGCGTCCTCTCCCCTTTCTCACCTGAGCCTCCGCGAGGGCTTAGGAGCACTCGGCGGTACGGTTTATTCTTTGGAGACATTTGAAGCTCAACTCCCAGACTCCTGCTTCCTCCATTCACGCCACATCAAAGAGATTCGACGCTCCGTCTGTCGGCAGCTCGACGAAAGACGAGTTGCACGCCCTGACCTCCCAATTCGTTCATGTGCTGAGACCATGTCGTGGATTTCGGCCCACGAGGCAGCTCCACGAACGCATGCTAAGCCCCAGCTCACTGTTCTTATCCGAGAGCTTCGCCAACTTGACGCCCTCCGCGAGCTTCCGATTTCCACGGTCTACCTGGATTTTGAGTTCGGAAAAGAGTACGGACCGGCTGCTGAACGTGTTCGAGCGATGGGCTATCGGGTCGGTATCGCGACTACTCGCATCCTTAAACCGGGAGAGAACGCACACTTGAAGGTTATTCAGCGCCTTCGCCCCGATGAGGTTCTCGTGCGGAACCTCGGCGCTCTCCAATTTTTCCGGGGCTCTGGCCTTACTCTGGTGGGAGATTTCAGCCTAAATGTTTCGAATTCTTTAACTGCATCGTGGTTCACTGAAAAAGGCATAGCGCGATTCACCCC
>JBIIYC010000140.1:0-6924 GCA_044347025.1 Bdellovibrionota bacterium | reverse complement strand
TCATGGTGAGGCCCATCGCAACGAGGAGATTGCCGACCACGAGATCGATGACAAAAAACGGAATCAGCAAAAAAAATCCGAGAGTGAATCCTTTTTTGATCTCCGATACAACGAACGCAGCGAGGGCCGTTGGGGTCCTCACGTGAGAACGGTCAAGCTGGGCTCCCTCCGGTATAGGCTCCGCACCCGCCAGCTCCGAAAACACCCGCAATTCTCGCTCACCACTGTGAGTTAGAAGGAACTCTCTCCACGGGGTTAACAGATCGCCGCCAATCTCCATAACAACAGGGAGTGACGTGGACGCAATTTCAGAGAGCGACACCGCTCCGATCCGCTCGCTGATGCCGCGAACGACCGGCTGCATCACCATGAGCGACATAACTACCGAGAGTGCAGTAACCATAGCAGTACTGGGCGCCTGCTGAGTGCCAAAACCACTGCGCAAGAGGCTCAGTACTATAGAAAACTTCAGGTAACACGTACCAACTGCTATCACGAGCGGAACCAGCGCAATGAGAACCGTCGCAACGAGGAGAACTTCAGGAGATATCGTCTTCATATAGATCTCCGGCACACGATGCACGTCGATGTGGCAGGCGCGCAGCACCATCATTCGTTGCCTCATCACCTCCAATATCGAGCGACGTGACCTTTACACCCAGTGCCTGCAGACGAGCTACGACACTCCCTTTATCGGCGACAATTCGAGCTGCCAACGGTCCCGTGCTCGGATCGATGATGGCACGAATCCCCTCTCCACTATCACTCTTGGTTACTCGCAACCCCACAGACCCGCCCCCTGCGACTGCACACGAAACGGACACCGACGCTTGCTCGCTGCCGCTTGCCGTATGAATTAACTCGATCTCCATGGGGGCCGGGTAATGCAGCGGGCTCTCTGCGATGGGCGCCATACAGTACGCGGGCGGAGTTGGAGCAACATCAGCCCTCCCCTGCGTGGCAGTACCGGTGACTTCGATCGGAGTTGGTCGGTGGCAGCTCTCACTGCTTTCCGAGGTACCCGGGTTCGTCCGGCCCCTCGCAGCTCGTGAGGTCGATGCAAGCTCCGCTACATCATCTGCTACTCGAGAGCCTCTTGTACTCGCCATCCGACGGTTGAATGCGGCTATCATACCTTGGATCAGCTCATGCCTCTGGTGTGCCCCCGAGAGAACCTCCAATCGATGACGCAACGTCTGAGCAGATGATGCGTGTTGAGCTCGTGCATCGCAGAGATCTTTGAAGGCGCGATGCAGCCACTCGTGTCGCATTGACACCGATCGCCCAGCGTTCACACCGGTCTTGGCCCCATCAACGTGGCGAATCACCTCGCGCCACACCTGCTGCTCCCGACAATCCACAGTGGCTTTGTGCGCGCGGACGGCCGAATGCGCCTCTCCAGCCTGTTTCATCTCAACGCGGTACGATACTTCAGCTTGCAAACCCTTCGCCCGAAGGATCTCACTCGTCTGCATGAGCTCTCCTATTGATTCTGCTGCAACTTCCTCATCGATGCGACGGCGCTTTCGGATACCTTCGACACCAGTTCTACCCGCAATTGATAACGACTCACGTCCGCCTGCACCCTCAAGAGCTCGGAGAGGTTCTGGATCTGCCCGGCGGGATTCTGGCTCTGCTGTGCCGACCGTTGCGTATAGTGGGTAACGCGAGCAACTATCCCTTCCCAGTCGGCGCTCCCTCCGCTCGGTCGAGGTCCATCCATGGCGCCCCGAAGAGGCTGCATGGATGCGCCGTGTTGGTGTACCGCGGAGATTGATGCCCCCATACGCAATGCCTCCTCACTCAAGAATGTTTCTGTATTTGCAAGGGATATATTCGTATCGTCGCCAGAAAAGTTGCGCGGGGCCTACAAAAAGACGTCCGGCAGCGCGCGCTGCGCCGCCTCGAAAATACAACCTCGGTTTACTAGGCGGTATTAACTCAACCTGTAGCAACTACGCACTTTTCTGAAGGTAAACTTCCGGGGTATGCTTGTGAGGTACGCTCAGTGCAGGTTCAGGCTCCATATGTGGTCGTCATCGATCTCCCCACAACTTCACAACCACATCCTTGAGTTCGGTCGCGGCGTGTTCGCAGACCTTGAAGAGTACACCATGTCCCCACTTGAGGTGCGCTACTGGAACGGTCGTCTCATGCAGTGGGCGATGAAACACCCCGAGTTCAAAGTGAACCTCTTCCGGTTGGTTGACGTGCTCCCAACACTGACCTCGGATGAAGAGATTGCGGACCACGTCCGCCAGTACCTGACTGAACCAGCCAGCAAGATTCACCCCTCCCTTGGATGGTTACTTGGTTTCTCACAGACCGGTGTCGGCACAAAGGCGACCGCACACGCCGTAAAGCTAGGCGTTCAGCAAATGGCCGGGCTCTTTATCGCCGGAAATACTCCCCAGTCATCACTTTCGATTCTCCGTCGGCTTCGCCGGGACGGCTTTGCCTTCACGGTGGACCTACTCGGAGAGTTCTGTGTGTGCGAACGCGAAGCGTTTGAATACCAGACTCGCTACATCGACGCCCTTGATACCTTCGGCCCAACTATCCCCTCCTGGTCCGAGGGGAAACCCATAATCGCTGACCACCCGGGCGAATTAAGCCCGGTCTGTATATCGGTCAAACTCTCCGCGCTCTATTCACAGACAGGAGTTCTAAATTTTACTCGCAGCGTCGATATCCTCTCGGAGCGGCTGGCTGAGATTGTCCGTCGAGCAAAGCGGTTCGGAGCTCTCGTGTACGTTGATGCCGAGGATTCCGGTAACAACGCGATCATTTATGAGACGTTCAAACGAGTGTTCGGGTCGGCGGAGTTCAGCGATGTCCCGTATCCTGGAGTAGTTATTCAAGCATACGCAAAGAACGCCGCCGATCGCGTTCAAGAGATGTTGACGTTTGCACGCATGCGCGCTGCGCCGATCGCAATCCGACTCGTGAAAGGTGCCTACTGGGACTTCGAGCGAGTGGTGAGCGCTCAGAACCACTGGGAATTTCCCCTATGGGAGCGCAAACGCGACTCCGATGCATCCTACGAACACCTCTCGCGCATACTCCTGGACAACAGGCATCTCTGCCTCCCCGCCTTCGGCTCGCACAACATTCGCTCATTGGCGCATGCCTGCTGCTACGCTGAGAGCAAGGGATTGTCTCCGAAAGACTTCGAGATCCAAGTGCTCTACGGCATGGCGGAGCCAATCGCGCACGCATTTGCTCAACGTGGCTACCTTACCCGGATGTATGTTCCTCTGGGAGAGCTGCTACCAGGCATGGGCTATCTCGTGCGACGCCTCCTCGAAAACACATCGAATGAGTCATTCTTACGCCACACCTTTTTCGACCGCGATGAAATCGAAACCCTGCTAGCGGATCCTACATCTCCAGTGCATGCCCCTGCAGAGCAGGAATCTTCTGTTGAGAATCTCACAGTCGATTCGACCGACACCACTATCACCGTCAATCTAGAGTACTAGCGAGGCACGTATGTCCGAGATCCCCCCATTTGTTAATGTTCCCCTTAAGGATTTTAGCGTTCAAGCAAACCGAGACGCCGTCGAAACTGGATTGCGTCTTGTGGAGTCTGACATCCATGCCTCGAAGCTCTGCGCTGCGCCAATAATAAAGGGGGCAACCGAACCGATCGGTGAGCGGGTCGAGTGCTTTGACCCAAGCGCATCTGGCACACGGATCGGCTCGGTGACATACGCTACCCGCGACCAAGCCATCGCCGCACTGTCTGCATGCTCGGCTGGCTTTCGTCGTTGGAGAAACACCCCATTCGAAACTCGAAGCCAGATCATCCGCCGCATCGGCTCCATCATCCAAGAGCGATCGGACTACCTAACGGGGCTTATCATTCGCGAGGCGGGAAAGACGTGGCGAGAAGCTGATGCCGACGTAGCGGAGGCGGTCGACTTCTGTTTCTACTACGCCAACGAGATGCTTCGACTCGGCCCCCCATCTCGTACAGAGAAGGTCCTGGGCGAGGAGAACATCTACTTCTATCAACCACGAGGTGTGGTGGCTATCATCGCCCCCTGGAATTTTCCACTCGCCATCGCATGTGGCATGACGGTGGCGGCTCTTGTCACCGGAAACACCGCCATCCTCAAACCATCTGAACAAACCTCCCTGATTGCCCAGAAACTTGCCGAGATTATCCTGGAGGCTGGAGTGCCGCACGATGCCTTCGCGTTTCTACCCGGCCGGGGAGAAGAGATCGGCCGCACCCTCGTCGAGCATCCACTCACAGCCATGGTTGTCTTCACCGGTTCTCGGCCCGTCGGTTTAGAGATACTTCGAACCGCCGCCACGGTGAGCCCGCAGCAACGAGGCATCAAGCGGGTCGTCGCGGAATTGGGTGGGAAGAACGCCATCATCGTCGATTCCGATGCAGATTTTGATGATGCCATTCGGGGCGTTTTACAGTCGGCCTTCGGATTCGCTGGACAGAAGTGTTCGGCGTGCTCTCGCCTCATTGTTGTAGGAGATGCGTACGAACCGTTCCTTGCTCGACTTGCAGCCGCGACGTCGGATCTTCTCGTCGGCCCAGCGTCGAACCCTGCGAGTTTCTATGGACCAGTCATTGATCGAGAGGCATACAACCGGATAGTCGGAACTATCTCCAGCGCTGCCGACCTCCGGCTTCTCGTACAGGGTCCAGTGTCTGAATCGCTTCAAGGGGCGGGTTGGTACGTTCCACCCACTATCTTCCGAGACGTTCCAACTACCCATCCAGTATGGCGCGAGGAGATCTTCGGACCGGTCGTTGCATGCGTCCGGGCGGCATCGTTTCAGGAGGCCCTCGCGCTGGCAAACGACAGTGAGTACGCACTCACAGGAGGTGTCTATTCCCGAAATCCCGATCATCTCGCTGCTGCTCGAGATGAGTTCGAGGTCGGAAACCTCTACATCAACCGAGGAATAACCGGTGCCCTGGTATGCAGACAACCATTCGGGGGATTTCGTTTTTCCGGTATAGGGTCTAAGGCCGGGGGTAAGGATTATCTCGTTCAGTTCATGGAGCCTCGCACTCTCACTGAAAATACGATGCGCCGAGGATTCACCCCCGACCTAAACTCGTAGATCCAGGCTGGGCCGCGTGCCATGCTACCGTTCTGCCCCCTGCTATCATAACGCCTATAAAGCGATACACTCATGCACCATATGAACAAGACATGCACAACACCTCGGGGTCGCCTCTCTACGCTGTGTGCCACCATCGCCCTCGCAGCTGCATGCTCTGCGTGCGGAAGTATCGTCGGACACCCAGTCCACCCCCAGGCGGCGCCAGCTGTTGGCAGACTTTTAAGCGACGATCAGCTTCTCATCAAGGAATCGAAGGTCGAACTGACAGCTCTTGGACCAACAGCTATGCCGGCGCTTCGCGATGCGGTTGCCTCCGCGACACCGAAGCAGCAAGCCCGAATAGTGACCTTAGCCATGCAGATCGGCGAGCCTCAAGATGTGCTTGAGGAGATCCTCTTTTCAGCTGCTGCAAGTCCCTCTCCTGCCATTCGCGATTTCGTAGCCAAGAAAGCGGGAGAGCTTCTTGCCAAGTCTGCGACAACAAGCGGACAACTTCGTGGCACAACCGCCGAACATACCCTACACAAGCTGCTCCATGACACGGAGCCCAAAGTTCGGATCACGGCCTTCAAGGTATTGGCAACGGGCGAGCGCAAGGATGCAATCACCGACGAGGATCTCGATATACTCATTCATGACTCCGATCCGGTTGTTATGACCTCTGCGGCAGCACTTGCGGCAGAGAGGGGATACAAATTCACCGACTTTTCGCAGGTGGATGTACAGCCGGCTCTTGCAAAGCACCTCTTCGATCCGCAGCCCCTGGTGCGGGCTAATGCCTGCAAAGCACTTGGCCTCCTCGGAACCACTGCCGAGCAATCAGTTCCCTCGCTCCGAAAGCTCATGGGGAAAGAGGAAAACACCGTCGTCAAGTTACAGGCCGCTATTGCACTCGCGAGGATCGGCGAGGCGAAGGGTCTTAAGGCAGCAATCCCTGTGCTCCGTCAGCTCTCCAGCCACTCAGAATCTGCCGTTCGGATAGCCGCAACAACAGCCCTGGCACAGGCGGAGATACGCAATTCGCAGCTTGGCGTTCAGTAGCTACAGCGTCTCCTTCCGTGCCCATCGGTTTGCTTGCTTCGTGTGCTCGAAACGTTATGGCCTTTTGCCCTCCGACCCTAGACCGGCTATACTCCCCTAATGGTTGACTTCCTTCTCAGCTCGCACGGACTTTTTGCGTACCTGCTCATTTTTGGCATCCTGCTTGCCAGCTCTTTGGGTGCGCCGATACCGGAGGATCTCACCCTCATCGTAGCGGGTATCATGTCCTCTCATGAAACGGTCCACACCTGGCTTATGGCACTTACCTGTTATCTCGGGATTCTTGCCGGTGACCTCATCATTTATCGCATCGGCTGGCTTGCTGGCCCGACCCTCTTCCGAAAACAGTGGTTCCGCAAACACCTAACCACCCGACGACTTCAGCTCATTCGAGAGAACCTCGACCGACGAACCGTACTTACGATTTTAGTTGCTCGACATCTCTTCTACATCCGCACCGCGACGTTTCTTATGTGTGGGGCGGTCAGACTTCCCTTCACTCGCTTTTTCATCATCGACGCCTGCGCTGCTCTCATAACAGTGCCGATTATGATGGGACTCGGATACCTCTTCGCCAACAACTATACGGTGATCTTGGGGTACATGAGCCAAATAAAGGTCTTCCTGGTCGTTCTCGGTCTCGTTGTGGGTGCAGTGATTGTCTGGCGCTACAAGCGCACAAAAGCCCACACGCAAGAGAGCGACGATTCGATCGTATCCGCCACTGATTCTAACGATTCCTAGCAGTCAAGGTATTCCAAGAACAGCAGTACTCAGCGCCCTAGA
>JBIIYC010000026.1:0-22627 GCA_044347025.1 Bdellovibrionota bacterium | reverse complement strand
AAGCCGCCACCTGCTCCAGCAGATCTTCGCGAAGCGTACAGCAGATGCAGCCATTAGACATCTCGACGAGCTTCTCCTGACCTCTGTCCAGACGAGCGTCACCCCGCTCTACCAGCTGTACGTCGATGTTCACCTCGCTCATATCATTAACGATTACTGCTACTTTGAGCCCGTCACGATTCGAAAGGATGTGATTCAAGACGGTCGTTTTACCCGCTCCCAGGAATCCCGAAAGCACAGTTACTGGCAATCGAGGTCTAATCGAAGTATCTTGTGGTGTCATAGTCTGCCCATCATTTTTGCAACTCAGTTGCATATAGATGCCAAATCCCGTAGTCTCGTGTCAACAGTGGAGGAACGCGATGAGAAAAACACAGGCGCGTCAGGCGATCGTTGAGCTCCTTGCGAAGGCGCAGAAGCCCGTCACAGCCCGAGAGATCGTAGACGGAATAGCGAAGAGCCGACCGGACATCAACAAATCGACGGTATACCGCTTCATCAAGAGCCTTATAGACACGAATCAATTGGTCGCAATCCCACTTGTCGGCAAAGGCGCACTGTATGAACTTCGAACGGACGCGCTCCACCATCACTTTGCATGTGAGAAGTGCCAAGACGTAGTGTGTTTAGACGGTGCAGACGTTCAACTACGACGCATGGTGCCGCAAGGCTTCTCGGTCTCGCCTCAGCACGTTGTGCTGTCGGGACTCTGCGCAAAGTGCTCATAGCGCGCACACCAGAGGCAACCCGCGCGACGGTCTGAGTCTCGGCTCACGCGAAAGAAATGCCGCAGGAAAAGCTGCCACGACGGTCCATTTCTGCCCGCAAATCGCCTCGCAGTTCAACGACTCAGTCCACACTCTTCGAGACAAGCCTTGGTAGATGGGAAAGAGTGCCTCCCGCTCTTAACCCTCAATCGAATTCAAATACTCCGAGAGAACGCTACGAGCTCGGTTCCACGATCCATCAACACACAACCGCACACAATTATCGACAGCACGGGAAGCCAATGCAGGGTCGGGCCTCCCCTGCTCCCGAGCCAACATCTCCAAACGAGCGCGCAACAGTCGGCCATCCCGATCTGCAAACGTCCTTAGGTGAATAGCATTTCGCGCAATTGCCAAGCCCTCAAAAAAGAGGGTCGCTGGCTTGTGCGCCTCAAGCGTTTCTCGCAGCCCCCACGCATCGACCCTTGTCCCACAATCGATCAGAAGCCAGGATAGGTTATTTCCGACCTCGCGAGTGTAGTACGGCAGGTTCGGGTGAGAATCAAACATACCCGTTTTGAGTGCGTCCGCCTGCTTAAGCCAAAACTCAGTGGTGGCTCGCATAAACCGCTCTTTCACACCCTCGGGAAAGTGAGGAAGCAAGATATAGTTCCAACCCTCTCCGGCGTCGATCTGAGTGATCATTCTTCCGTTCTCAACGACGGACGTTGGAATCTGCGCGATAAGTTGATCAACCAGTGCGACTGCCCGCTTCCGAATGTCTGGATCCGTGACATCGACCCCTGTGAGCTCACCGGACCCAGCTTGATGAATAGTAGGAAAATCAGATGCCCTTAGCGGCTGCCGATCAATCAGTGTTAGCCAATTACGAGCTCGCGGATGTCCGATCTCTTTGGTTGTCCAATCCCCTTGGACACAGTCGAGATCAACCCCATTGACATGCCCCTTGGCCCGCATAACTCGTGGAGCGCGGGCACGCACCGCTGCAACGACATCCTCTGCGCTACATCCATCCGGAATACTCAACGTCACGGTATATTCGTGATGGTGATGAGAATGGCTCGACGACTGACTCCGACCACCGAAGAGACGCTTGAGGCGAGACTGTAAGTTCTCCACGCGCGGCCTTCCGCTGCCAGCCATAACGCTGACCGAATCGCAAACAAGAGGAGCCGCCTCTTCAACCGGCGCTCCCGAGGGGGCTATCTCGACGAGACGCGCCTCCGCATTGAGACTCCTTATACGCCCGGTAACACCTATAACTGATTCAGTATCGCGTACTCCGTCCGCGGAATGCGTCCACGTGAGCGCTACGATATCGGCGTGCGGAATCGTCTCATTATTTCGTCCAAGCAGCTGGTTGTCTTCGAAATGCTTTACATCGACCGTTACAATCACAAGGGTTGGGATCTGGAGTTTATGCAGGAGGTCTTTGACAGCACCAGGGTTCGCGATGCCTGTAGTCTCGATAAATAGCGTCTTTATCTCGGGAAGCTCCTTGAGCTGCGAAACTGCAGCCTGCAGTGAGTGCAGGTCATTGCAACATATACATCCCGCGGTAATTGCGAGGACGGCCTCTGGGTTCGCCGCCAGCCGCGCTTGATCCGTGTTCATCGCTCCGATGTCATTCTCGATAACTACAAACGACCCAGGCGCACCACACTCTGGTGCCGTCTTTAAGAGGTGATTAAGAAGTGTGGTTTTTCCGCTGCCGAGCGTTCCCGAGATTACGACCGCTCGCGGGGGAAGGCGCAGATCTGCCATGTGATTGACGTTGGACAGTGCGGGGGTTGGGTTACGTAACATCAGACAACTCCTTGAAAAATTAAGTGAAGCTCGCAGCAGCTTATAGCTGGACAGCTCCTCGAGCGCGGGTGGTGTCGGCGCTGCATCGGTCAGGGACCCACCAGGGAACGACCGCTCCCAACATGCTTGTTGTAGCGCGTGACCTGGTCGGTACCATATGCAACTTAGTTGCGTATAGCAAGATTGTAGACTCGAAAAAATGCCCTACCCATGCCGATGAGGGGGGCGGCGTAGATTGCCTGCAGACACTCCGCTCTCACGTGAGCGCGACACGGAAATAGGAGGAGAGCCATACGCCATACACTAATGGCAAGGTCGTCGCGCATCATGCCGCGCCCGCCCATAAAAATGGGAGTAGTCGAGACAACCAGAACTCCGCAGCGACACAAACTTACTCCTGTAAGTCATCAATGAAGGACTCAATTTGCGACACCGCGCGAACCAGTTCTCCATCCTCATCTGCGTGCAACCCGAGGTACACCCCTACACCGAAGATACATGCCATTAGCACGAGCCTCATGAGTTCCCCCCAAAAACCGAGTCAACCGATCGTTTCATTGCCCAACCGCAATAAACCCAGTTCACTCTAACCTTCTCAACTACTCCCGACGAGCCTCAGCGTGTGAACCTATTTCACACACCATGTTTGGTTCAGATTCCACTCTAAGGGGAAAGATTCGCAGAACCGAGGGTTTATCCCCCTTCACTTCTGAATCCTTCCCTCGAAACGCGTGGGAAAAAATCAGGAATTCATCACTCAAGAATTAATTTTGTTGCACACAGTTTCTGATGCACCATCAAAGGACGTACTCGGATATCACTCCGTACTCCGAGGAGCGAACGCAGTAGCGTAAAATAGATACCGTATGGCAAAGCAAGTAGACTTTGAAACTTCCGCAGAGCTGAAGCGGCTCTTCTCGCGAGAGCTCGAGACGTGGCGAAGCCGCAACAGACTCTCCCTGGATGACTTAAGCGCGCGTTGCGGAGTATCTCCCTCGTACCTCTCCCATATCGGACGGTATGGGAGAATTCCGAGCAAGCCGGTTCTCCTCCTCCTCGCCCTCAATTTTGGAATGCAGGATCCCCGAGAGCTCTTCCAAGCGGCAAACGTCGATGAGCCGTGGCCGTTCGATGATGGGGCCCTGATAACAAAGCCTGAGCAGTCTGCCAACGGCTTCTTGAGCGTCAAGCTTGATATGGCTGGGTTAGCCGAGGCGATTCAGAGTGTCGTACGGGCCGAGCTTCGCCCACGCACTCTCAAAGATCTTCTCAGCGGGCGCCCTCTTCGAATTGGACTCAATCCCACCCAGCCGTGGCTTTTTGAATTAGATGATCGTGGCCAACCAAACTACAAGCGCGGACTTCTCCCCGACCTGTGTGCGTATTTAGAGAACTCCCTGCGCTCTCCAATCGAGACCTCCGTTGTGGACTTCGATGGCTACATCGATGCCCTCCGAACCGGCGAGATCGACCTCTTCGGTCCGATGCTGTCAACGCCCCATGCTCCCTCGAATATACTCTTCTCTCTTCCGATTAACCGAATCGGTATGTCAGCGCTGATGCGAACGCGCGAGTGCCCGGGCCTTGCCACGCTCCCGCCTCCGAAACGCTTCGAGGATCTTAAAGACACTTCCTATCAGATCGCCGTGATGCGGAACTCGCGTGCTCACCTCATCGCCAACACCCGCCTCAATCGACCTAACGAAACCCTCGTGATCTGCTCCGCCGTAGAGGAAGCGCTCGATAGATTGACAGTTCGCGGCGTAGCGCGACCAGTACACTTTTTCATCTGTAGCTCGATGAACGCTAAGCGACACATGGCGATGCATCCAGGCGCTTTCGAGATCCTTTTCGACACTCCCTCAACCATGATCGATATCGGAGACAACGCCTTCGCAATTCGTCCAGACTGGCCAGAGGTGGTGCCAACAATCAACCACGCAATCTCGTTCATCATGAATTCAGGCGGCTTTGCTCGCACAATCCGGTCGATGGCTGAAGAATATGGCCCAGGGATATTCGAGCCTGTGTGGAACTATCCACGCGCCGGGAATGAATAATTGACGAGCTGTGAAGCTTGTTACTGACGCGTCTCGCGAATAGCGGGTCTAAGGGTATGAAGGACAAATCCGGGTGGATGCCGCAAGCCACGAAATGGAACGTAGTATCGAGCTAGCCCAGGATGAACGTAAGACAACGTACGCTCTGATAGTACGTCCCAATGCTTCGTATGCCGATTGATATTGTCGGTGTAGCCCCAGAGCCGCATCAAATCCGAGCCATTCACAAACCTCACCTCTCCCCAGTGCGTGTGACCAGAGAGGATCAGATCGAAATGCTCAGGAAAATTTCCGCGAATCGCGTCTAAGTTATGAGTTACAAGTATGTTGGTCTGGTCCGGCCGTACCGCGCTCGGAGCATCCGGCCTGCCAAAATATGCGTCGTCAACCCCAAATATAGTAAGTGGCGAACCATCCACTGTAAGCGTCACGTGATGATTATTGATGTCGTGGAATCCTACCCTCTCAAGTTCACGACTGATGAGTGCTGGGGTGTGTCCATGGTAGTCATGGTTGCCGTACACCATAAACGCCTGCGGGCAGACATCCGTTATTCTCCGGAGCTGCCGTAGCGCCTCACGGTCTAGGTCATCGGGCGACCGAGTTATTATATCTCCAGACAAAAGAATAGTATCGATACGCCGTTCTCCCCGCTCCATATGGCGCGCCAGAGTGCCCAGCTCCTGTTGAGCCCGTTGAGAAGAGGCGAGGAAATGCACATCTGAAAGGTGAAGAAGGGTAAAGCCCTCCAGAGCAGGTGCGAGATTCCGTACAGGGACTGAGTACTCATACATCGAACTCCACTCCGACATCGACCAACGCCGCTCTGACTTGGCAACCTCTTGTTTACGCTCGCGCCACGCAAGAAACTGGCGAAGATTCTCGATCGGTTTTCGAAACGGTTCTGCTATGGAACCACTTCCAACAATCCGGCGCCTCTCTGGCAGATCTGCCGCCGCCGGCGCCCACGGCCCCTCCACAAAATCGAGAACACGTCTCTCAATCGGAGTCGACGGCCCGTTGGCGCGCCGCTTCTGCACGGCGTGAGAGAGCTGTTCGCGGACCAATGATTCAAAATCGACCCTCGGCATCCGCAGAGAGTTGAGAGGCGAGCTGGCGAGCCGCTGTACCTGACCTGATTGCAAACCCGGAATCAAAATACCTTTAGACGATGTCGATAGAAGGGCGTGTGCTGTCATGGCAGCACTGTCGAACACCCGGTCTCTTACGGCAAGTTAGGGAAAGTTAGCGCACCATTAGAAATATGTTAGCTGAGAGTCCTGTTGTCCCGGTTGCCGTTGCGGCATGCACACCACCACAACCAGCCCGATAGAAATAGCGCAACACTCGTCGCCTGCAGGGCCAGAGCAAGCGAGCCGGTAGCGTCAGTAAGAATTCCAACCACCACTGGCCCCACGAATCCACCAAAGAGTTGGATTGAGAAAATAGTAATACCTTGCGTAAATGACTCGAAACCAGTCGGCGCACGCGCAACGATCACCGAGTTCAGTGGCGCAACCCCGGCGAAGATAAGCAACTCAGCCATAAAACACCCAACGAGGAACAACTCGACACTCTCCGCCATAAAGCACAACGCAAGAAAGGGAACTCCTACCAAGGTTGTATACGCGACAAAACGAATAAGGCTTCGCACCGAATCTTCACGCGTAGAGGCGATGCGAGAAGCAAGGAACCCTCCCCCGAGGGTCCCTGCCAATCCAGTGACAACCAGAATAACCCCGAAATACGTTGACGCAGATGCCTCCGAAAGTCCGAGGGTAGTACCGTGGCGAACCACAAATGCGGCGACCCCGTTTAACGCGAAGGTGTTCAGCACATATCCCACAATAACCAGCGTGAGGAATCGGGATGCCGCTATAGCGCGAAGCCCCGACACGAAACCACCACGAGCGAGGCCGTCCCGCACGCGTCCTGATCCATCCTCGCTCCGTAAAAAGAGAAATCCGATCGCAAGAAGAACCCCAGGGAGCGCAGCGAATAGAAAGAGGTTTCGCCAACCATACGCCGCTGCTACTTGTCCGCCAGCGACGTATCCGAGTGCAGAACCGACCGGAATCGCGACATAAAAAATTGATAATGCACGATTCAACTGAACCGTGTCGGGTATTCGATTCTTAAGATAGACCGGAACGATCGATCCGTAGCAGGCCTCCCCCACCCCAACCAAGATTCGCGCGATGATAAAGGAAGCTGCCGATGCGGCGGTCGCTGTAAGTCCGGTCGCCAAGCTCCACGCTAAAAGACCAATCGCCATCACCCGTCGCCGATCAAATCGGTCACCAAGAAAGCCAAAGATCGGGGAGAAGATGCAGTATCCCAACACGAACGCCGACACTACGTATCCGGCTTCGGTATTCGTTAGCGCAAACTCTTTGGTTATGGTCGGCTCGACCGACTGCACGATGTATCGATCGAAATAGTTAAGGAGATTAACAACGGTGAGAAAGAGGATGGCGACTATCGGCATGGAAAGGAATCCTATTGGTACGAGAGATCGTACCCTGGTTGTAGCAACCAACTGAAGGAAGCCCAAGGGAGAAACGTCGTCCGAGCGCGGTATGCCGCGAGGAATCGCCCGGAGTGCCCCTAGGGAAGCAAGGCAAATCCCCTCCCTGCTGCCAAAGCGGATCTTGTATTGCTCTTTGCTTTTCAGAACGTGGAAAAATCCTCCATGTATCTGAGTGGATACACGTCCGGTTTTTCCACGAACTGAAAATCGAATATCACCCCAACCTCCACTTTTTCGCTACGGGTAGGTTTTGCCCAATCCCTAGGGGGTCCGCCCCCTACTATTTTGACCCGAATCGCTAT
This sequence comes from Bdellovibrionota bacterium, assembly GCA_044347025.1. Taxonomy (GTDB): domain Bacteria; phylum Bdellovibrionota_C; class UBA2361; order UBA2361; family OMII01; genus OMII01. The sequence goes on along the minus strand of JBIIYC010000026.1, from coordinate 15,201 downwards.
CAGAGATACGATGCCCCCGATATCCGCTCCCCGGTTACACGGAGAGCGGTAGCTTGTGTACGGAAGTTCTCCCGTTAGTATTGGCCCGCATGAGTCACCACACCCCGTCACCCATCTCAGCCGGACGGGCATTCGCCCCGGCTCACATCACCGGCTTCTTCATGATCTATCCGGACGGTTCTACTGGAGCCGGTGTCAACCTCGCGCTCGGGGCTGAGACGGAGGTGACTATCCACCAGGGTGCTTCGGAGAGCCTCATTACAGTGAACCGAGCAGATACGACAGCTCCGGTCTCCCGGCTTGTCGCTGAGGCGTTCACCAACGAGCTTGCTGGTAGACATTTTACTGCCATCACCACCACCTCGTTCCCCGTTGGATTCGGAGTCGGCATGAGCGGAGCTGGGAGCTTCTCCTTTAGCCTCGCTTTGAACGAAGCGCTCAAAGCCGGAAAGAGCTACACCGAGTGTATGCAGATCGCGGCTGCCGCCGAGATTGCGAGCGGCACTGGATTAGGAACTGTGATGACCCAACAGTATTCAGGGTTTCTCATCGGCACCACTCCCTACCCAAGTCGAAGCGCTCGCCAGATACCGTGCGAGGAGGATACCGTAGTATGTTGCTTCTTAGAGGCGATTGAAACTGGTTCGATTATCCGGAATGCAGGCTGGAAGGACACGATAAATGCTGTAGGCGCCGAGTGCATGGAGGAGATTAATCGCGATCCGACCATTCCGACGTTCACCAGGCTCGCGCGACATTTTACCCTCGAAACGGGGCTTGCCAGCGGACCCGTTCGAACGATTATGTCTGAAGTTCCCTCGGCGAGTATGGCGATGCTCGGCCAAACGCTCTATGCAGTTGTCCGCAAGAACGATGCGGCGGAGGTTGAACAGATATTTCGAAGACATACCGAGCGCACGCAGGTAGTGCCCCTCGGAGATCGCGCGGCGATGGTGGTACAATAGCTCTCGCGCGCCGTCGAGTTACAAGTAGAGGAAAAGGAGCACGCCCATGATTCCCAAGAGCCATCCACGATACAAGTCTCTCATGGCCCGCTATGCCATCGCCGACGGCGTAGAACAGGGGCTCACGACAATAACCGGGCTCGTCGCGCACGGTCGTGGAGAGGCCTACGATTATTTGCTTGGTGAACGCACCCATTCATTCGCTGATGCAGCTGCAAAGGCAGCCGCCGCGATGATCCTATTGGCAGAGCGCCCCGTTATCTCGATTAACGGAAACAGCGCCATGCTCACGCCGCGCGAGATGATATCGCTGTCAAAAGCAGCCCATGCTGCGCTTGAGGTAAACCTCTTTTACGACACCGGCCTGCGCCGAAAAAAGATCGGCTCGATGTTCAAGCGCAAATACAAAACGGAGATCCTCGGCATCAAGCCCGATCGCCAGATTACGGGACTGAAATCACACCGTGCAATGGTAGACAGCCAAGGGATCTTTATCGCCGACGTCGTGCTGGTCTCAATCGAGGACGGCGACCGAACGCAAGCCCTGAAGCGTGTCGGAAAATCGGTCATTGCAATCGACCTCAATCCATTTTCACGAACACCGCAAACGGCGGACATCTCGATCATCGACAATGTGCAGCGGGCAATTCCATTGATAGAGAAGCATGTCCGGGCTTTAAGGAACAAGCCGACCAGTACCCTACGTCGAATCCTCGCCCGCTACGACAACAGGGCGATACTCAAACAGTCGATCCGGGCGATTCGGAAGGGGTAGTCGACTGGTGCACACGAGCTCCGTCGGGGACATTTTGAGAGTGTCGACGAAACGATGCTGGAGCATATCCACACAAATACGTTGAGGATTTGTCGGGCGGCTCCAACGACGGTGCAAGCAACTTATCGAAATGAGTAGCAGGAAATCATCGTTCACCTCCCGGCTGGGGCAGATTTCCGCTCCGTTGACTAACACAGTCAACAGAGAGATTCTGACGCCCTATGGCAAAAAAACCAGAAAACCGTCCCTCGAACCACCGCGGCGCACAGCCACTCAAAGCTAAGTCGAGTCGCACCACCACTACCACGCTCAAGGCACCACGAGTATCGACGGCTGCCTATACGGCTCAGGTTCGCCAGGACTCCAGACAGAAGCAGAAGGAGCTATTCGAGCAACACACTCCTCGTGGAAGCTGGACGCGCAACCACACCCCTCTCAGCGAGATCCAAGAGATCTCGATTCAGCACCGCAAACTTCCCACATCCGCTGCCAGGGAATTGGTTAAGCGGGTCTATAACGAAGCGGATTCCCGTGCGTATAAGATCGCTCAGGAGCTCTTCTGTGAAACGGACGATGTCGTTGTTCCAGGCGATCATCGCACGATCGCTCGACGCGAAGATCCCCATGTTGCCTCGAAAACAGACGAGCCAGGTGCCTATTCCCAGCTTGGACTCCTCTATACAAGGGTCCCCACTGCCTTTGCCCAAAACACCGGTCTTATTCCCGCCGTTCGGCGCTCATCGAGGGAAGTGATTGAAGCAGGCGCTAACATCGCAGTAGTGACGCAAGCGAAACGTTTGATGGAGACTCTTAAGCCGCTCGGAGACCGCGGCCCAAGTCGCCCCAACGCCGTGGTTCTCTACTTCTCAAAGCCCTCCACGACGATCGAGACTCGTTACGCACCCATTTTTACGGCAATAGGTATCAGCCCCTCCTCGGAGGCGATCGGCTCTGTGCTATACACCCGGCAAGCAATTCCCCGAGCCAAGGAGGAAAAGACTCCGTTTCCCGTAGCGAGAACCGCGCAGGTCTTCCCGACAATCGATGAAGCACTTCGCAAAACCTATCACGAGGAGCGCCAATACGCGGTCGAAAGTAAGACGACTACCACCCTAATGACAGAGTGGCTCGACTTCGCGCAGCGAATACTGCCAGCCTGGGTATCGAAGCGTGAGCTCGCTCGCCGACAAGAGCACTCCGTGAACGACCAGGAAAAGCGTCGGATTCAGGAAGACGCCGATCGAACTAACGGAGAAATTATCGAAAAGTACGAAGATCTTTTGACGCGCTCATCAACGTTTCTCAAAAAAGCAGTTCACAAGGAGAAGAGCACGATTAGTAACCGGCTCGATACCATGCTTGAGACACTCGGTAAGAGTCGGACCAACCGGCTTAACCCGGGCCCCGTCCTTCTGCAAATAGAAGCGAACTACAGGCTGCTTCACCTTCGTCTGAAAGATATCCGACAGAAGAACACCTATAATCTCAGCGACCGAGAACTCATCCGCGAGGTAATCGCGACAGACGCTGCCAATCTGGCAGCTATTCACGATGCTCTGTGTAGCCGCATCGAAAAGCTAACCGGAAAAGAGAGGGTATTCCGGGAAACATTCACTTCTGTACCATCCTATGAGCGAGAGAAAAATCAGATCTTCTGGAAACTCCAGATTCCGCGTGAGTCCGACAAACGGCTAAGCAGCATTCGGGTTCGCCCCTTCACGACTTTTCGAGACAAAATCCAAGAGTGCAGCAGACAGATCGAGAGGCACCTCTCTCCCAAGGGTCTGAGTGAAGTTAGAAAATCACTCTCATCAATGTTTCTTTTGACACGGGCCTTCAAAGCACAAAGGATTGTCGAGGAGCTAAAAGTCGCACTGATTCATCCAGAGCGAAAGGAGGCCGAAGCACTGAATGCAGCTCGCCAAGCCCTCATTGAGCTTCAATCCCGCACAACACTCTTCGCGAAAGAGGTTGGAGACCAAGCAGGTCTGCGCAGTGCTCGATTGAGTGGCCTCACATCAGAGCTCCTTGCGTCAGTAACGACGCTACAGAAACAACTGCTCGTGCTTCTGCAAAAAGAGCACAAGAACAATAAGGGGGTTCCGCTCTCTGACGAGCGAAGAGCCTTTCACGAAGAGGGGCTTGAGGTTCTTACGCGTTTCAACTTCGAAGCGTTCGCACGAGACTTTTCGGTGTAGCTACAATGAGCCTCCTAATACCTCCGCAGCTACCGCCTGGTCCGAAAAATAGATCTTCTCGGTTCCTATAATCTGGTAATCCTCGTGCCCTTTTCCGGCGATGAGGATCGTGTCGCTACGACTCGCTAGAGATATCGTTTGGCGAATCGCCTCTCGTCGGTCAACGTCGACAATGCGGGGGCTCGCGGCGCCTACCATAATGTCATTGATAATCGCTTGAGGAGACTCCGTCCGTGGATTGTCCGAAGTAATTACCACCTGATCGGCATACTCGCTAGCGATCGCCGCCATCTCAGGACGCTTCCCCCGATCTCGATCGCCACCACAGCCAAACACAACCCACAGCTCACCTGTGGTAGTCGAGCGCACGGCCTGTAACGCACGCATCAAGGCATCGGGCGTGTGCGCATAATCAACAAAGACCCTCGGCCCAACAGTGCCGACCCGTTCAAGCCGTCCAGGAACCTGGGGAACTGCTGCGAGTGCTGAAATAATACGGGCAGGTTCAAAGCCAAGCGCACGGCATGCCCCATACGCGCACACCACATTCTCTGCGTTGTGCCGCCCAATAAAGGGCGCTCGGATAGTAACCCGTTCCCCACTCTGCGAATCATCGAGGGATATGTTCATCCCCTCGGCCGTCTCCTCAATCGATGCGATCCGGAGTACCGCATCAGCGGCACTTCCAAATGACCAACTCCGCACGCCGAGCGCCGGTAGATCAGCAATAATCCTTCGCCCGTACTCATCATCTGCATTTACAACAGCGCCCTTGTTCGACTTCGGGCTTTTGGCGAGAAGCTCGAATAGCCGCCGTTTCGCCTCAAAATACCGATCCATCGTCTGATGATAATCCAGGTGATCGCGCGTGAGGTTTGAGAATACCCCCACATCGAAATGGACATCCTCAACTCGCGCCTGGTCGAGGGCATGCGAAGACGTTTCCATAACAGAATTTCTTGCCCCGCTGCATCGCGCCTCGTGCAGCAAGCGTTGAATTGAGATCGCGTCGGGACTTGTAAGCGAGCCGACTTCGGTGTTGCGGCCCATCACTTCGGACCCGAGGGTACCGATACGCTGACATCCACCACCAATAGCATTCAGCACATGATACACGATCCAGTTTGTGGTCGTTTTGCCGTTTGTACCCGTAATACCGATACACGAGAGTTCCTTTGATGGCTCCCCGTACATGAGCGCCGCGAGGCGACTGAGCGCTCGGCGGGCATCGGAAACAACGATCCCGGGGCGACCATAGAGCGACGACGGGTCCTCCACCACGGCGGCAACGGCGCCACGCGCAAAGGCGTCCTGTATAAACCTATGCCCATCGACCGTTGTCCCCCTCACGGCAACAAAGACCGCTCCAGGAGATACCGCTGCGCTCGAAGCCGTGAGTGAGGTACAGAGAGGAGTTGAGGAGGAAGCACCCGCAAGCTCCCCGCCAAGCAGGCCAGGGAGGTCAGAGAGAATGATCGATTTCATCCTGCAAGAAATAACCGGTTTGGAGATAAGTTAAAAGAGGACTCCGCAGGCACTTGCCTAACCGTGCGAGATCCCCCGAAATTCGCGCTTACTGGCGCTTAAACGACGCAGTAAAGAGCTCTTCGTCCTTCACTTCGAACTCTGGCTCTTCGGGAACGATGTATGGCTTGCGAGCAGAATCAACACCAAGCTGGTTCTTCGTTGCGAGGAACCTGAAGCTGCGATCCATAATTCGTTGGAAGACCGGAGCTGCTAGGGTTCCGCCGTAGATCGTTTTGGCGTGTGGCTCATCCATGATGACCATGGCGGTGAGGTTTCTGGATACCCCAAGCGGTGCACCATCGGAGAATCCGACGAACGATGCGACGTACAATCCCGCCGCGTATCCACGACCCCTAGGTGAAGCCTTCTGTGCGGTACCCGTCTTACCACCAACTCGAAGCCCCTCGATCTTGGCATTACTTCCGGTACCGTGTTCATCCTCTACTACGCCGTACATCATGTCGCGAGCAGCGATAGCGGCACGTTCAGAGATAATCCGCTCTCCTGCGGGTAATCCCCCCTCGCCCATAACAACCGAAAGCTTAGGGAGCACCCCACCGTTCGCTACAGCAGCCACAGCGCGAACGACCTGAAGCGGAGTGACCGCCACCCCCTGGCCGAATGCGTGCGTCGCAACATCAACCTTAGCCCATGTCGATTCTGGGCGCAGAATTCCGGCCGACTCACCCGCCAATCCAAGACCACTCGACGTTCCAAATCCAAACTTCCGCAGGTACGAGTAGAGCCGGTCACTCCCCATGCGAATACCAACTTTGGTCATCCCGATGTTCGACGACCGCACTACCACATCGCGGAATGACACGATACCAGAGGGATGTACGTCCTTAATCGTGTGCTTTGAGAACGGGAAGCGACCATTCTCGCAGTTGATCATATCGCTGGCCTTTACCACACCCGCATCGATCGCTGCAGCAGCCACGATCGGCTTCATCGTAGATCCTGGCTCGAATACCGCTTCTACAAGGAGGTTACGAAGCTCATTCTTCGAGGAGCTCGATGGATTATTGAAATTGTAGCTTGGCGACTGACTGAGGGCGATAATCTCCCCCGTATCAGAATCGATCATAATAGCCATCGCCTGCTTGGCGTTCGCCTTTTGGCGCCCTATCTCCAGCTCCTCGTCCATGATTATCTGGAGATCTGCGTCTATCGTCAGTTGCAGCGCGTCTCCCTTTGGAGGCGAAAACGCCTGATCGTCATCGTTGGTGCTGGTGTGAATAATCTTACCAAAGGCATCTTTGCCGGCGCGCGTCTTCAGCTGCTCTTGCCGCAATTGCTTCTCGTGCAAACTCTCAATTCCGGAGAGTCCGACACCATCAATCCCCACCTTTCCAATCAGAGCGCTCGCCGCGTTATTGTACGGGTAGAACCGTCGAGACTCCAGCATCGCTCCGACACCTGGAAGCTTCGCCTCCGTGACCTTCTCAGACTGATACCGGGGAAGCTGGCGCTTGAGCCAGACAAAGGGTTGCTTCCCATTCAGCTTGTCCATGATCGCAGAGGGCTTCATGCCAAGCAGCTTTCCGAGCTCCTTCGCTGTGCGCTCCTTGTCTTTGACCTGCCGCGGTCGTACGTAGATCGACTCAGCCGGAACCGAAACTGCGAGAAGCTTCCCGTTACGGTCGAGCACCGGACCGCGCTCCGACGCGATCTCCACGTCAGCTACGTGTTGCTTCATCGCCCAATCCTGCCAGGTCTCGAAATCCGATACCTGCAAGCTGTACATTCGGTGCACAAGCAATCCACACCAAAGCAACGCCACAACACCGATTAAACGGAGTCGAACCGGCCGTTGCCGAGCCAACGATGAAGAAGCAACTGGGGATCGCTTGAGAAGGGCAAAGTCGATACCTATCAGAGACCCACGCCCAGCAGATGAGGGAGACGGACCGATCCCGTCGTCATTGGACGGCTGTCCCGGGTTCTTCTTAGGTGGTTCGAACGGAAGCTTTATTTGTGAAAGCATGGAGGGAGCTCTTCCAATAACCGGTCACACGACTACAGCACTACAAACACAAACGCCTCGGTCCGCCATCTAAAGCCGGCCGAGACGCCCCTACCACGGTATCGAGGTTGGTCACCCAACCAAACTACTAATACGCGATGCGAAGGGTATTCTGCGGACTGTGCTCTTGAAGCTGGCCCATCTGGCGGGCTGACTTGGATAGAGAGTCAGGTCGCAAAAGAACCGAGCGCTGTAGCTCGAGCTCCCGCCGCTCCATATCCAACTCAACCGTCTTGCTCCGTTCACGAGCAAGCTGATAACCAAGGTCTGTGGCTTCAAGCTTTGTCCACACTCGGGCACCAAGAACCAAGAGAAGTGCTACTGCCGCTACGACCTGCATCCGTACCGATACCGCCGCTGCTTCACGCTTCACATAAACCGACTGATACTGCAAACACACTGCCATAAAACCCACCCTTTTCTGAAAATGTACTGCCTTCTCGTTATTCTGTCGCTACCAAAAGTGACATCGTGATCAATTTTTTTTACTTCACAAAGATCTATGCGCCGAACTCAAACACTCGCAGCCTCGCACTACGCGACGCAGGATTTCGCTCGACCTCTTCATCACTCGGAACGATCGGTTTTTTCGGCCAAACTCGCCCGATTTTTCGCTCTTCTCGAGGGCCTCGCCACGACGCAGGATAACTCCCCGCGGACTCCCACGCGCGCATCCGCTTAGCCACCAACTTATCTTCGATCGAGTGAAAGGTAATGACGGCGAGACGACCATCCGGCTTTACGAGCTGAGGAATTGCATCGAGGAAACGCTCGATCTGCTCCTCTTCTTGGTTCACCCACATCCGCAGAGCCTGAAAAACAACCGTGGCTGGATGAACCCGAGACTCACTTCGCTTGCCTAACTGCGAGAGCTTGATCACGTCCGCCAGCTCCCGGGCACTCGAGAACGGCCGCTTGGCAACCAACAGGCGCGCGAGCGGCTTTGCGGTTACCCCCACTCCGCCCTTCGCGAACGCAACAAATAGCTCTCGCTCCGAAGCTGTGTTGAGAAAGTCCTGGGCCGAAATACCCGCGCTCTCGTCCATTCGCATGTCGAGCACCCCCTCATCTGAAAACGAAAAGCCTCGCCCTTCTCGGAGCTGATCGGTCGACATCCCAAGATCGGCCAGGACCCCATCGAACCCACGAAACGAAACCGCATCCAGAACATTCGCGAAGGGGGCATGAACCAACTCAAGCCGCTCTCCATAGGCGCTCGCCCAACGCGCGCCACGCTCCAAGGCTCGCTGATCGCGGTCAAGCGCAACGACCCAGGCGTCCGGATTCGCATCCAGAATCGCCCTCGTATGCCCGCCGCCACCGAACGTACAATCCAGAAACATGCCGCCCTGCCCTGCTCGCAACTGCTCAACGCTCTCTTGCAACAAAACGGAGACATGCACCGCATCTCCGCCAGAAAAACTCATATATCAACATCCGAAAATAGGTCGGGGTTATCCATAAGGGCCTGCTCAGAGGCCGCAAAGATCCCATCCCAGACCCGCTTATCCCACATCCGAAATCCGTGAATCGAAGCGGTGAACACCACCTCCCGATCAAACCCGCCATACATCCGCAGGTATGTGGGCACTAAAATCCGCCCATTGCCATCAATGGAGCACTCCGATGCCCTACTGAGGTAAAAATTCTCAAGTCGCTGCAATTTGCTGCTAAACCGACTCTTCTCTCGCAACCGAGCCTCGAAATCCTCCCAGACATCGAGACTAAAACCCTCAATGCACCGAGCCCCCTCCGAAATGTAGTTAGTCAGCACGACACCACGCTGCTCTCTCTCGCCCAAAACACGGCGAAACTCGCTGGGCAGACTAATCCTGCCCTTATCATCGAGTGAGTGAACGCAATTACCACGAAAAGAAACGAACGGCGGGCGCTTAGATGAGCGAGTCAGAGGCGCAGATCGCTCCACAACTTCAGGGGTGTCTTGCTCCTGCTTATCAATCATCCGCTTGCCCGCCGCCGCTTTGGGGAAAAACAACCGAGACCTAACCTACACGAACCAAGAAGATGGGACTGTGTACCACTATGACCCACTTCATACCACCACCCTACAGTGTGCCGCGAGCTGCAGTCAATCAGGAATCTTTGATAAGACCCTACATTTTTTACATATTTTAAATGAGTTGAAGTAGGGGCGTGTCAACGCTCCCCTAGCCCGCTGATATCAGGGGACAAAATCCTCCCACCGCCCGGAGAACAGCGCACCACCCTGCCAGAGCTTTCGAACAGATCCCCTACTCGACCGTTACGCTCTTTGCGAGGTTGCGGGGAAGATCGACGTCGGTCTTGTTGAGGACCGCCACGTGGTAGGCGAGTAGCTGCAATGGGAGATTCAGAAGCAGCGGACTCAACTCTGGACACACAAAAGGCACGCGGATAATCGATTCGGTAGCGATGCCTATCGTTTTTTCCTCCGCTGCATCCGTGACCACGATAACCTTGGCACCCCTAGCTTCAACCTCGCGCAGATTCGAAAGGGTCTTGTCGAAGAGCAGCTTGTCCCGCTGGAGAATGACCACCACCGGCATGCGCTCATCGATAAGGGCGATCGGACCGTGCTTCATCTCACCGGCCGGATATCCCTCTGCGTGAATGTATGAGATCTCTTTGAGCTTCAAAGCTCCTTCCAGAGCTATCGGATAACACGTTCCGCGGCCCAGGAATAAGAAGTCGCGGGCTGTGTAAAACTTCTTGGCGGCTTCCAGCACAGCCGTATCAGCCTTGAGCGCCTCTGCAACCGCGACCGGAGCATGCATCATCGTTTGCAGGATCGACCGCCGCTCATCTGCCGTCATCATTCCACGCCGCTCGGCAAGGAACAGTCCCAGCAGCTCCAGGGCGATCAACTGAGTCGAGAACGCCTTGGTTGATGCCACACTTATCTCTGGGCCCGCGTGCGTGTAGAGCACCATATCCGCCCGTCGGCAGATCGAAGCCCCCACCACGTTACAGACGGCCATAGTGGTCGCCTTTCCCTTCGCCAACTCAATAGCTCCGAGGGTATCGAGGGTCTCCCCCGATTGCGAGACCGCAATAACGAGAGTATCCGCGTCAAAGAGCTGGGTCCGATACCGGAACTCCGAGGCGTAATCGACCTCACACGGGATCTTTGCGAAACTCTCGATGAAGAACTTCCCCTCGAGGCAGGCATGCCACGCCGTGCCACACGCGACAAGAACCACCCGACGAATACGGGGAGCCAGCGCCTCAAGTGCTGCCAACTCAGGAAGCACCACAGAGCCCGACTCGACAGAGTACCGCCCACGCAGAGTATCCGCTACGGCTTGCGTCTGATCGAATATCTCCTTGAGCATAAAGTGCGGAAATCCGCCCTTCTTTGCGGTAATGGGATCCCAAGCGACTCGCTCCTCTTTTCTTGAAATCTCCTTCCCGGCGTTCTCGATGTATATCGATTCCGCAGTCACATCGGCCAGGTCTCCATCCTCCAACACGACGATCTGGCGGGTATGCGGCAGGATCGCCGGGATATCGCTGGCCACGAAATTCTCCCCCTCTCCCTTTCCAAGGATGATAGGCGTTGAGTTCTTGGCAACGAAGATGTGTCCGGGGGTCTTCTCATCAACAACCAAAAACGCGTAGCTCCCGCGCACCGACGCGCACATCTGACGCATGGCCTCCAGCGGAGCAAGTCCCTTTTCCAGTAAAGAATTGAGAAGATGTGCCGCGACCTCGGTATCGGTCTCAGACTTGAATACGCACCCCTGCTTTTGGAGCGCCTCTCGCAACTCGAGGTAGTTCTCAATAATTCCATTATGGATCAAACTCACACGACCAGCCGAGTGCGGATGGGCGTTCGTCTCAGTGGGACGTCCATGGGTAGCCCAACGGGTATGCCCTATTCCCAGCGGAGCCCATTGATGCGACGGGCGCTCCTGCTGAGGAAACAACTTTTTGAGCTCAATCAGCTTTCCGGTGGCGCGGGTTATTTCTATGCACCCATCCTGGCTCAGCGCCAACCCTGCCGAGTCGTATCCGCGATACTCAAGCGCCTCCAGCCCACCAAGTAATATGGGCAACGCATCTTTACTACCGACATATCCAACGATTCCACACATATCGACCCAACTCCCGCAACTCCGAATAAAGACCCGGAGGACCGTATCACAGAAAATCAGGGTACCACCTAACGCCCCTTCCGTACCAGCACCGCTGATTAGCACCCACAACCCGAAGTAGTTTGTAGCTGCCCCTCTCCACAAGGGCTCACGGACGCCCAGGATGTAAGCGCACCCCATCCATGAACACCGAGGTTGGCACCGATGTTGCTTCAGTGTCCCCAGAGAGTACGCAGTAGTCCCTAAGGATTGAGGACTTGTATTATGAAGAACAGTATCAGGAACTCCCAGGCCGCGGATCAAACAACGGCGGCCGCGCTAAGTAGCCGTAATCGCAGGCGCAGGCCCTCGAGGGTGACGACTCCGACCACGGAATTCGGAAAGACGTTCCAGAGCCTCACTGGGAAAAAAGATATCAATGCTAAGGTCAACGAAGAGGAACTTTTTGCCGGAACGGTGTTCCAGCTAGTCAAGAACAGGTTCGGTGACAGCGTCGCACAGGATTTTAGGTCAGCGTACCGGTTGAACCTCGTCGATAAGCCAGCCACGGAGAGAGTCGCCTCGGCGGAACGAGCTGCCAAGGACACTCTGAAGTTCTTTGTCAGCTCTACCCTCATGACAAAGGAAGAGGCTCGCGACATACGCACCACAGCGTTTGAGATCGCCCAGATGGACGACAACAAAGACGCACTCTGGGATTCAATCGGTGACACCAAGTCGGTCGTCACAGCTGACCGCGGCGCCCGAATAATTCAGCAGCGCCTCGAAGAGGGCGGCAATGCCCCTGTGACGTCACAGGCTAAAAAGGCCTCCAAGAACGCTCGTCGAAACGAAGCCGATGACAGAGTGAGAAGCTACGGCGGAACTCATGAGCAGCTAGGCCAGAAAGTGAGAAACCTCATCAAACGAATCGGCTAAGGCGTCTGGTGCGTGTGCTCAGCAGTATCGCACGATGGGTGTGCACGGGCACGGTTCGGTGGGACCCTTGACGGGATAGGACGCGGGATGTGGGGCGCTCGCTACCACCAGCAACAGAGAGAACCCGCACTCCACTAGAAAACACACAGAGCCCCCGGACTGTCGAGTCTGTGCGAACGATCATGCACTATCGCATGGCCACGGTATAGGCTGGGCGCATACTCATGGCGCCACTATTTTCCATACCACGCACAATTGTGTGCGCCTTCCTCACTATCATCACACCCGTAGCGCTATCCTCCTGCACCGAAGCCTCTGAATCACCACAGCAGACAGCCCGTTACAGCGACCCAGCGCAGAGCACAGCCGCGCGCCGTATCAAGAGGCGTTCACTACCAATAAGCCCCGGATTGATCGGGTTCGGAACAAAAACTCCCGCTGGAAGTGGGCGCCACCTTCGGCCCCCTCGGAGCCGGATCATTCGCGTTACATCCGTGGCGGATTATGGCCCAGGGTCGTTGCGGGCCTGCGTCGAAGCCCGAGAGCCTCGCACCTGTATCTTCGAAGTAAGCGGAGAGATCTCCGTCTCTCGCCCCCTCCGCATTCGCTCGCCCTATATCACCATCGCGGGGCAAACAGCTCCCGCCCCCGGCATTACAGTCTCCCACGGTGGAATCCAGGTCCAAACTCACGATGTGTTCATTCAACACATCGCTGTTCGCCCGGGGGACTTCCGAGAGGGAGTTCCTCCCGCTGAACGCGATGGCATCTCAATCGGCTCCCCTGCTCCACGCTCAGCGTTTAGGGTGGTGATTGATCACGTCTCATTAACGTGGGCGATCGATGAAAACATCTCAACGTGGGATCCAAGCACTCGAGATATCACGATCACTAACTCGATTATCGCCGAGGGGCTTCACAACTCGATTCACCCCAAGGGCCCCCACAGTAAGGGGATAATGATCGGAGATGGAACGCGTAACGTTACCCTGCGCCGAAACCTGATCGCTTCAAACGAAGAACGCAATCCGTATCTTAAGCCTGGATCCGCCACCGAGATGATTAACAACGTGGTCTACAATTGGGGCCCGCGCGGCGGGTGGTCGCTCTGCAATCTGTCGAATAATGACGAAAGCGAGGTCCCGGTGGCTCTCTCGTTCATCGGGAACTCTTACATTCCTGGTCCCCGAAGTTTCTTCGCGCCTCCGATCTACGCAAAAAATCTGGCGCCTGGCAGTCGAATCTACGTCCGCGATAACCGGTGGGGCTACGCTCCGATGGGAGCTAATTCTCCGTGGGCAATCACGTCGATTCCAGAGGCGTACTACCGAGCCCCCAATCCCCCACTCCGCTCGTCTCCTGCAGCAGAGCTATCCGCAGACGCCGCCTATCAAACCGTCCGACGAACCGCTGGATCCCGCCCTCGCCATCGCGACGCGGTTGATAGTCGAATCGTCACTGAGGTAGCCACGAGAACCGGGGGCCTTAAAGACTGCCTCGCCGGCTGTGCACGATCCGTCGGTGGCTGGCCGCACATACCGACACGACGCAGAGCGTTACGACCACCTCAAAGACCCTTCGCTGATACTAACAGGGATGGGTATACCAACTTAGAGAATTGGCTGCACCGACTCGCCAAGCGAGTTCAGTGAGCTCGGTGAGCGCTAAACCACTCGAAGAACTGTCCCATTCCATCACGAAACGAGGTCTTCGGATCATAGTCCAGCATCGTGCGGGCCTTCGAGACATCCGCGTTCGTTAATTGGACGTCCCCTGGTTGCATCGGAAGTTGTTCGATGGTGAGCTCCCTTCCGGTCACATCCCGAACAACCTGCAGGGCCTCATTCAGCGACACCGTGCTCGAATTACCCAGGTTAAAGATCTCGTATCCAAAGGCCCGGTCGATCGCGTTAACAAAACCAGCAGCAAAGTCTCCCACGAAGGTGTAATCACGGCGCGTCGTTCCATCGCCGAATTTTTTAATCGGAAGCCCCTTCAGGGCCGACTCGATGAAGAGCCAGGGTGCCATGTCTGGGCGCCCGCGGGGCCCATACACCGTAAACGGGCGCACGACATTGATATTGAGCCCGTATAGCTTGTGATACGTGAAGCTCAAAACCTCTGACGCTTTCTTTGTGGCCGCGTACGGCGATATCGGCCGATCCGTTGCAGAATCATCCTCTCGAAATGGAATCGCTGTGGAGTTTCCGTAGACCGAGGACGACGACGTTACGACCACGTTTTCGATATCTTTCCCAATGCAGGCCTGGAGCAGATTGAGAGTGCCCTCCACGTTCGCCTGCTCGTATATGTACGGATCAACAATCGACGGACGCACCCCAGCGCGGGCGGCAAGATGCGCAACGTGGGTGAACCGATGCGTTGCGAAGAGCTGCGGCATGAGTTGCTTGTCGCAGATATCCCCCTCTACCATCGTAAATCGCTCGTAGCGCGAAAGAAGCGCAACATTTTCGCGCTTAAATGCGACCGGATAGTAGTCGTTCATGACATCGATACCAACGACGGAATCTCCCCGAGCAAGGAGTCGTTCGGCAACGTGCGATCCGATAAATCCAGCAGCTCCTGTGACTAGTATCTTTTTCATATGCGAACGGTTTCTACACACCAAAGGATGGTCAGTTTGATCCGATCCTATCAATAACGCAATCGGCCCCGACAGGTCAAAAACACCCCTCCT
>JBIIYC010000025.1:0-22629 GCA_044347025.1 Bdellovibrionota bacterium | reverse complement strand
GCGTCGAAGCGTCTCCCGATGATTTCGAACCATCGTCTGGATCTCATAATAGAGCTCCTTGGCAATCGTTCCCTCGGCAAGAACTTGGAAATTTCTATCAGCCATGCCCGCCGCTCGGTAGGCTGGGTCTACCAACATCTTCGGTGCCCATCCGCGCCCCCGTAGCTCGATCGTGTATTTAGGCTCGGATGCCTCAACGAATGAGTATCCACCGGCATAAAAATTCGCGGTAATAGGTGTCGACTTCCGTAACACCAACACCCCGGTCTTTGTGTCGGTAGAGAAGAGCTGCTCCCACTGCTCTTGTGGACGCTGAAATTTGCGAGAGGAGTCCAGCTCCTCCCCACCCTGTTCCCACCGGTCGGGCGGAGTGTTGGAGAGCGTCTGCTTTATCTTGTCAATCAGTCTCATGCTGCCGGACTGACCAGCTGAGTCAGTCTCGTCGGGTCGCTTGGTTCTATCGTTGTCGTTCATAGTGCAGTTGACTCCTCACCTACCCCTGAGTGTATCGGAAAGGCCTGATAGTTCTCAACAGTAGAGCGCTCTTTCCGTTGCGAGAGGCGCAACCCTCTGAAAGACGGGGACCTCTACGACTCGGCCGAGCGCGCAGGGGCCAAAACCTCGCGTGGTCTGACACCATCCATTTTACTGACAACACCTTCCCGCTCCATCATCTCGATGATACGAGCAGCTCGGTTGTAGCCGATACGGAACGTCCGCTGGATCATCGAAGTCGAAGCCTGTCCCTTCTCCACCACCAGCTCAACGGCCTTGTCGTAGAACGGATCAAAATCCTCCTCCGCATCACCACCAGGACCACCCCCTTCGCCCTCGGCTCCGGTGGATTCGTTCATAGCTTTATCGCAGGCAGCAATGATAGCCTCGTCATACTGAGGCGGACAGTGTGCTTTGAGCGCGCCAACTACCTTTTGTACCTCTTGATCCGAGACAAACGCCCCGTGAACACGCTTCAACGGCACGGCTCCTGGGAGCATGAACAACATATCTCCCTTACCAAGCAGCTTCTCAGCTCCCATCGAGTCGAGAATGGTTCTGGAATCGATGCGACTAGACACTCGAAACGAGAGTCGCGCCGGAAAGTTCGCTTTGATGAGGCCCGTAATTACATCCACGGATGGCCGCTGGGTGGCGACGATAAGGTGGATTCCCGCAGCACGCGCCTTCTGAGCAAGTCGAGTGATCAACTCCTCAATTTCGCGACCGACACTGAGCATGAGGTCAGCCAACTCGTCTATCACAATGACTAACTTCGGAAGGGGCTTCAACTGCTCTGGTGCGAGCGAATCGAAGGAGCTCTTTTCTCCAGCAGCGCCGTCTGCCGAAGGCGCCTCCGCCGGCTTCTCGCCAAACATCTGCATCTGCACCGCGCTTGCACTAATCGGTGGCTCATCCGAATCGTCCGGCGACTGGCCGCGTACCACTCTGTTGTACCCATCGATGTTGCGCACACCGAAGCGCTGCATGTACCGATAGCGACGATCCATCTCCTTCACGGCCCAACTGAGAACACCTTTCGCCTGTCGAGGGTCTGTCACAACGGGCACACGGAGGTGAGGGATACCATCGTAGATACTGAGCTCAAGCACCTTCGGATCGATGAGAATAAGCCCCAATTCTGATGGGTGCGCACGATACAAAAGACTGAGCAAAAGCGCATTAATACACACCGATTTTCCAGTACCGGTTGCTCCCGCCATCAGAAGATGCGGCATCGTTGCGATATCAACCACCACCGCATCTCCATAGGTGTCCTTTCCAAGCGGCACGCTCAGAATAGATTCGGCTGATGCCAGCGCCTGACTCTCAAGGCAGTCCCGGAGTCGGACTATCGCTCGATGCTTGTTGGGCACCTCGATACCAACCGTCCCGCGCTTCGGCAGTGGCGCAATGATTCGAATACTACTCGCCTTCAAGCTCATAGCGAGATCGTCCTGCAGGGCAGCGATACGACCTACCTTCACACCTGCTGCGGGCTCAAACTCAAAGAGTGTAATAACCGGGCCTGGATGCACCTGGGTGACGCGTCCCGAGATATTAAAATCGCGCAGCTTGCTCTCAATCTGCTCAGCCTTCTGACGAAGCTCATCGTCATCATCTCCTAGCTGTTGAGCCTCCTCTCTAGTTAAGAGGGCTACACTGGGGGCTTCATACTCCTCAAAGAGAGGAACCTCACCACCGGAAACCTCAAGATCACCCTTCCCTTTGCCAGCATCTCCCTTCGACTTACCGTCGAGGTCAGGCCGCAGCGACTTCACAGCTGTCATATCACGCGGCTTGGGCTTAACGATAATCGGCTCCGATCGCTCGAACACCGGCTCCGCCGCCGCTGGAGTCTCCTCGACAACGACCCGTTTTGGAGCTTCTTTCTCCAGCACGAATTCTCCACCTTCGACGATTGAATTCTTGCGCACCTTCGGCTTCGGCGCTGCTGCAACCACAGCCTTCTCCTCGATCTCGTCCTCTGGGGCTCGGAGCACAAAGAGCTTTGCAATCGACTCGGACACCAGGCGCATCACGGACCACATCAGCCCGACGAGGACCAAACCGCCCCGCGCGATGAGAAGCGGCAACCGAACACCTAATATGATTACCAGCGACTGTCCTAATAGCCGTATTCCAACAGCGACGTCACCTATCGAGCGTTGGCTTGCTATAGCACTGCATACGAGAAAGAGGAGCCCCGTAAGCACTGAAGCTCCACCCACACCAACAACACCACCCAATCGTCCTACAATGGCCTGGCCAATAGAACCACTCAGCGTTGCCCCGAACAGAATCGCGATCAATGTCGAGGCGCTTAGCACCATACCGACAAACGCGGCGATTACGGCCCCGTTGGGGTAGATCTTGGGCTTCTCAAGGGAGGCCCCGGTTCTAAAAAAAGCCAACCACACCAACCCAATGACCGGTAGTAACGCCGCGACACCAAGACCGCCGAATAGAATCGTGGCAACAACGTGCCCGGCACGCCCCATCACGTTTGAGGTCGCCTCGGCCAAACCTCCAACAGCCAATTGGTACCCGTGCGACCCTAAACTGAGAAGGGTAAAGAGACCCACTGCGAGGAGTATGATTGACACAGTGTCACGCACCCACTCCCTAGGCCGCAGGAGACCAGGAGGTTTCGCACCCTCAATCTTGGCTGACTTTTGACTCTTTGTCCGAGTCACTGAACGTCGCTTTTGAACTGCTGTCGCCATGGATCCGCTACTCTGCCACCACAAAAACTGATCTACTGAACCGGCCCCTTAGTGCCTGGGCCCTACGGGGCTTCTCCCCCTGTATTTAGTAGATGGTAGCAGGTAGTTGCGCGTTGCCCCAGGGTAAATCTTTTATTTCCAAACTGTTTTTGAATCCGCAGGCGGTGGCGGACTCAGCGCCCAGCCGATACGAACTGCTGCTCCCGACGCCTATTGAAGTCCTCAAGAGCGGTGGCGATACCCCGCTGTAGCAGTGCACTTCCGGACGCCCACCCGGCTCCGGTACCCGACGGCCCCAAACGGTCGCCTATCCGAAGCAGGTTTTCGCTCAGGGCCTCCTGTCGGTAATAATACTGGGCCTCCCAAATAGGCTGAGCATCGCGCCCTGAAACGATCGTCATCTTGAACGACACCGTGGCGGGCTCCCCACCGACCGAGGATCCCTCTCGCTCCTGATACTGGGTTACCTCGGTTCTCAACAGACCGTCGACCTCCGCACGGCTACGCGCCGCACCCCCGGCCTTCGCTGTGGTTATCTTGAGGGTCATAATCTCGAGGGCCGTACGCTGAACCATGGCTTGGACCTCCTCAGGACTCGGCACTCGCCCCCTCCGACTGGCATGAACTACCGGAGGTAGTATCTCGATCGAGTTGACTGAAACCATCAACGAGGGCCGATGCACCTTCGAGGTGAGATGCCCGTCCGTCGACTGAGTCGACGCTCGAGGGGTGGCAACTCCCGCACCGCGACCAGTGCCTGCACGATGGCTGCTCTGACATCCAGAAGACATCACCCCGAGAATGAAGAGTCCTACGACCGCCCTCTGCCAACCATACTTCTGAAACGATTTCATATCCGTGCTCACCCGAACGCTCAACACACCCCGCAGCGACTCAATGTCGCTCCCTGACGGGGGTACTATAGCGCCAATACTCATCCGCACAAACCATCAATTACAACACACAGAGTTAAAGCGATGTCGACCGAATCCCGCGCGTCGTGACGTGAGACATACACGAATACTCGGCTCCCCGCGCATCGTTCGTGCATCATACACAGCGCACGAGCGACCGTTCCCACAGCAGACAATTGTCAAGCCCTACCGCCAAAAATAAGGTAGATAAGTCAGAGACTTGCCTCTTGATTTGAGAGGGGAAACGGTTTTAGGATTCGCCTACAATAAACATTTGAATTACGTCCCCTCGTTACTTAATCGAGGTGGGTTTTCTTGGATTACCGTATGACTACGAAGGCAGCAGAAAAGATTATCGACGCCCTCACCCAGCTTGTTGAGGGATTTGCAGAATTACAGGAGCAGCTCGAACAAGATTTCGACCCAGAGCGTGAGGAGAGTGAAGACGACGAGAGCGAGGAGAAGGCATCTGGAAGCCTCGAAGACGCTCTTGTGACTGAGATCCGAGCAGCAGTCGAATCTGTTATCGAGAATGAGGATTGCGCGCCGGAGGATCTCGCATCCATCGTATCCGCGCTAACCGATGCCCTTGAGGAGATCGCTCCTGAGGTCTTCACTCAAGAGGAAGAAGAGGAAGAAGAAGAAGAAGAAGACGAGGATGAGGATGAGGATATCGACCTCGACGACGAAGATTACGACGAGGATGAAGACGAAGACGAAGATGAGGACGAAGACGAGGATGAGGACGAGGATGAGGACGAAGACGAGGACGACTAGTCAGAGGTGATCCCCTCTCTCAACAAAAAAGCCCGGCGGTACCACCGACCGGGCTTTTTTTACGATCGCATCATGATGATATCGAGCCCGCATATTTCATGAAGCCAACTACTGCGAGCATCGACAGTGGTGCTTAACCAGCGCTCTCGCGACACAGTTTCACGCATAATGAGTGCTGGGCGCTTAGCCTCTATTCCGGCAACAAACGATACTCCGCCCACCGATCGAGGGGGAATTCGCGGAGAGCATCTTCAATATCAGCGCGGGTGATCGCTTGAACACGCTCAATAATCGTACTGAGCGGTGTGCTTTCTTGGCGATACTGCCATTCCAATCCGAGCGCCATTAACCGCCCCATCGGCAGCTCCCCATCTAAGACGATTCGAGAGACAACTTTTGCCTTTGCACGATCAAGATCACCATCGGAAAACTTCATCGGCGAGCTAAGAATGTCCCGTACGATGGAAACCACCCGATCAAGCTTATCCGGAGTGGTGCTCACATAAGCAGTAAAACAACCGGTCCCATCACGCTCATCGCTGTCAACACTCGCTGAGTCTGCAAGCCCAGAATCGATCAAATCCCAGTACATACGGGAGCCCGTCGAGTCACCCATCATCGTCGCCAGTATCGAGAGTGGATAGCGTCGAGGATCCTGCGCACTTGGACCCTGCGTTATCAGGTAGGCATGAGATTGGTTGAGGTTCCTTTTCCGCAACTCAACAGACACCTCTTTGCCCTCGTATGCCGTGACACTGCGGGAAACGGGAGAACCTCTCCATTCCCCACAGAGACGCTCAGCATCCGCCACAAATCGCTCCCAATTGAAGTTGCCGGTAGCCGCAAGAACAATATTGGACGGGGAATATCGTCGATCAAAGTAATCCCTCATCTGAGGCTGGCTTAACGCTGACACGGAAGCATGAGTCCCGAGCACCGAATTACCGGCAGGATGAGCCCCAAAATAATCCTTGATGGCGTTCTCAAAGAGATAAAAATGAGGTCGGTCCTGATAGAGCGCGATCTCTTCAAGAATGACCTTCTTCTCCATCGCAAACTCATCCGGATCGAGCGACGGCCGGAGCATGTCACTCAAAAGCTCTTGCATCTCCGTGAAACGCTCGGGGATCACAGCTGCATAGTACACCGTATTTTCTTCCGAGGTGAAGGCATTCGCCTGCGCCCCTAGGTTTCCTAGCTCAAGATTAATCTCCAGTGCCGAACGAGTCGGTGTTCCCTTGAACATCATGTGCTCGAGAAAGTGAGATATCCCGGATTCGACCGGAGTCTCGTCGCGAGCACCCGTCTTCACGAAGAATCCTAGTGACGAACTCACATTTGCGGGATTAGTTTCGCCGATGATGGTAAGGCCATTTGATAGAACTGTCTTATGATATCTACTCGCCATGGTATCTCCCTATTTTCCCACCACACGTTCCGCACATACAAGCGGCGCACGCCCCAGTGTTAACACCGAACAAGGCGCATAGGGGAAGGCTCTCAAAAATTCATTCAAACTATCGATTGAAACCTTATCGATCTGCTCGTTAATCTCAGCCAGGGAGCGGACCCGCTTCAGTAACCACCAATCAGTTGCGTTTGAACCAGCCCTCGCACCCGGGGACTCCTCTCCCATCACCAGGCTCGCCTTCAGGTTCGTGCGAGAGCGATCTAACTCCTCCTGCGTAATGCTCCCGGGGAGTCGCTCGAACTCACCCAATAGCAAGTCGAGGCTCTCCTGTGCTCGCTCCGGCGTCGTCCCAACGTATGCGCTGGTTGTTCCATACAGATTCGATGCACCGTGCCGCGCGTAGACTGAATAGCAGAGACCTCGCTTCTCTCGCAGTTCCACGAAAAGTCGCCCAAACATCGACGCACCAAGGATACTCGTCGCTATCTTTGCCTCGTAATAGAACTTCTCACCGAACTTGACGGATGGGGATGCCAGCACGACCTGCATCTGAGCCGAGTCATCCGTAATATGATGATAATCGTGTGGCGGACGGCCACCGAAGACCGGAAGTTCCACACCAGCGCCCTCCCAGCTCGCGAAGAGTTCCTCAATGGCCTTGAGCAGTGAATCCGCCCTGACCTTCCCAGCGATTGAAAGAATAGCTCCCTGGGGTCTGAAAAATCGCGAGTGTAGCTCTACCATCATGGCACGCGTCACGCTTCTAATCCCCTCGACCTCACCAAGCGAAGAGCGGTTGTACGGCGCAGGATAAAAACGCTTTGTCAGCTCAACCATGGCTCGCCGCGCGGGATTGTCTTTGAGCGCTTCGATATCCTGGAGCATGATGCTCTGGATTGGCTCGATATCATTCTCTGGCAGGTGCGGGTGCATGATAATCTGAGATACCAGCTCAAGGGCCCGCTCCATCTTCGGTGCGACCATCGACCCGCTCAGCGTAAAGCGGTCCATCCCTGCACCCTCGCCATGCCGAATCCCCGCGCCGTCGAACGCCTCAGAGAGCTCACGCGAGTTGAGTGAACCTGCGCCCTTTCCAATCAGCTCAGCAAGCACCGAACTCGCCCCAAGATGCCCTGGGGCATCACATACAAAACCTCCCGGGATAACTAGATCGTACGAGGCGGATTCAACATGATCCATCTCCTCAATGATCACAGAAAGCCCATTCGAAAGTCGCTTCTGAACTATCGTCACAAAGATCTCCTTATTGAGCGAGCACGATATCCAGAACAGATACCGTCTTAGGGTCTCGCCTATCACAAAAACATTCGTACATCGCGCTTAGCTCTGCACCAAGAAACATCGCTTCTCGCTTCTTAAAAACTGCATCGCGAACCTCTGCAACCGAGATCGACTCCGGAGCACGCATCAACAGCAGTGGCATGTCGCGCCCATCGCCACGCATGATGATCCCGGCTTGCTCGAGCGCATCCAGACTGGTCTTTAAAACCACTGAACTACATCCGAGGGCTTCCGCAACCTCCAACTCGTTCGGGATCTTCTGCCCGGCGCGAAATGCTCGGGTAATTAAGATAAGACTCTGAATCGCTAACAACATCGCGCCATCACCGACTGTCATGAAGGACCGCTTCCACAGTTTTCCACTGCGCGGAAGGTGCTGCGCTTGGTAGGAGATCTCGGCTCCGAAAAGCACGATCGACCACGAAACGTATAACCAGATAAGGAATATCGGAACAAGCGCCAACGATTCATACACACGCTCATACGTTGAGAATCGAAACAGGTAAAACGCAAACCAATGCTTGGCGAGCCCGAACAAGAGTGACGCAGTGAACGCACCGAACACAGCCGGAACGAACCGAACTGGGGCTTTCGGAACCAGGTAGTACAACGCGCAGAAGGCCATGAAGTCGATTAGAAATGGCAGAGTATCCTGGTACGCACCACTCACAATACCGAAATCAGCGATGAACGGCTCAATACTTGAACTCGTGTAATAGCCCGATATAGCGAAGACCGGAAGCAAAACGATAATAGCGCAAAAGATTGCGAGCCGATCGGTGATTCGTCTTGCCTCGTATACCTGCCACACCTGATTCAGCGTGTACTCAATCGAATTCAAAAGAAGCAGCGACGTGCCGATGAGGGTTGCGATGACAAGGTAATTGAGATTTACCAACTTATCACTCATCTGTTCGATGAGCGGAAGCAACGCATCCAGCGCGGTTGAGCCCGGAACAAACTGCTTGAAGAAGAACTCCTTAACCTGCGACATGTGGTCGGCAGTGTGCACAAATGTTGCCAGAATACCGAAACAGAGAGCTGTCAGCGGCACGAGCGAGAGAAGCGACGAGTACGCGAGCGAAGCCGCCTTGGAGAATCCGTTATCCCAATAGAATCGGTCCGCCGAAGAAACCAATACACGACCGAGCCACCGTAGCTCGGACCATGAAAATTGTATTCGCTTGCGAGCATCAGCTAAAAGCTGCGGCCCTGTACCATCGGGGAGTGCTGAGTTCATTGTACGATCGCTCATGAGCCTTCATCATCTCTTTAGACCTACAAAAGCTCAATATGTTCAGAAAGTAAGATGCAGAATCAACTGACTCTTTTCGAACTCATCGCAGTTTATGGCTAGAGCACTCATTACTGCCTCTGATAGCTAAGCACCACCCGCGGAACTCAACCGTTCACACACGCCCCCGTCGTACGAGCCGCAGGTGCGCGTCAGAGACTCCTCAGAGGGGAGTTGTCGGGGGACCTCACAGGGTAGCTCACGTGCGGGCAATCGGAGAGAGACGCTCATTACCGAATTATTTCGACAACTTGAGCAGTGCCTTATCAGCGCATACGATCGGCCTACCCGGTTAACGCCCCACGTGGGCGAGTTCCACCCTACCGGAGTGTCACAGCACGGCTCATCCGAAATCCACACACACGGTGCCAGCCCCCTCACTGCCGGAGTTACTGCACACAACATCGGCAAAAGCAAACTTCGTTTGACATCGGCTGCGAGCGCACCCTACTGGTAGAAATCCAACGTGCTACCAGCTAACGACCGGGGTATACATATCGAATGACTGACGCTGGCACTCCTTTCTGCTTCCACTGCAAGAAGCCCCTTTCCTCATCCGACAGTTCGACACTGCGCATCCAATACAGAGACACCTGTCCCCAGTGTGGCAGCGATCTTCACGTGTGCCGTAACTGCGAGTTCTATGATGAGGGCTCGCACCATGAGTGCCGAGAGAGCTCCGCAGAGTGGGTACGCAACAAGGAGAAGGGAAACGTTTGTGAGTACTTTCGAATCGCTGCAGGCGCGAAAAACTCCGAGCGGAGCACGTCAGCAACGCTGGCAGCACTCAACGAGCTCTTCAAAAAGTAGTATTCCGACATACGTCCACTTACAACACCTCTCTACCTATGAATAACCCCCGAATAGTCTCAGCGAGTATTCGCGATGTAACATGTGGCGAGGACGTGGTAATCGCCACCCCATCAAATCTTTACGAATGTACTCTCGGATCCGGATGTCGCGTCGGCCCCTTCGTCGAAATTCAGCGAGGGGTCGTTATCGGGGATCGAACCAAAATTCAGTCGCACTCCTTCATATGCGAACTCGTCACGATCGGAGACGACTGCTTCATCGGGCATGGGGTAATGTTTGTAAATGATCTTTTTTCCTCAGGTGGGCCGGCGCGTGGGGATGTGTCAAAGTGGAAGTCTACACATATTGGCAACAACGTCAGTGTCGGGAGTAATGCAACCATCTTGCCAGTGAGTATCACGGATGGGAGCGTTATTGGTGCCGGCGCTGTGGTTACAAAAGATATAGTTGTTCGCGGAATATACGCCGGCAATCCGGCTCGACTGATACGAGCCTTAGACACCTAACTCTAAAAGGGCTCATCGGGGAATCAAGTGGGTGCCAATGACTGCTGATGGAGCATAACCCATTGTTTTCAGCGATAAATCACGTATTTCCGCGTGAACGTGCTCGTAAACGTGAGCGTGAACGTACCCGATCTAGCAACTTTCTGCCCTGCCGACCGATATCAAGTAGTATGCTGGATTACGAAAAATTGGATGTTTACCGCATTGCTCTGGAGTTCGTCGTCACTACTGTTGAGATTCGAGACCGGCTACACAGGGGAAACGGAGAACTCCAAGTTCAGTTTAAGCGCGCATCATTACTTTGCCTTCAGGGCGTGTGACCACTCTTTTTCGGGTACGTTCACGTTTACGCGCACGAGCATGTTCACGTCCGGAAACACCAGTTTTACCCACTCGATTCCACGAAGAGCCTCTAAAAGAATCGGCGGGTGCTCAACATTCCGGCATGCACCTTCAAAGAAGGGCCTAGCAGGGTGGTGAAAAAAGACTTCCTGTTGCGCATTTCGATAGTTCGACTGCAACTTCGTTGGAGACGCTGAAAAAATCCTCAACGTATCTCAGAGGATACGCCTCCGTTTTTTTCGTCATCTCCGCCTTGTTCCGTCAAAACTCTCAAAATTCTCACTACGGAACCTTTTTTCACCCCCCTGCTAGAAACTAAACGACGCTGTTAATAAAATCACGTGAGCCCATCGCTCGTCGCTCCCGAAGCGCTTACTCAACTCACCAAGATATCCAACTTCATAGCGGGCCGATGACACGATCCAAAAAGGACCGAAAAAGACACGATTTCGATCGTAGCCATCCCACGGCCCATTCTTGACGGTGTTGATAGTCACCATAAACTCATCGAAAGCAGTCAGTCCGAAATCCTTGGCATCCGTAAGCGCATAGCTCCCCTTGAGCATGTACCGGATTCGATTTGAAATCCCCTGCGTTTCCGCGATAAACCGCTGCTCTTCGCGCAAGCGGTGTAGCCACTGAATGCCGAGAGCCTCATGACGATAGATTACCTGCTCCCAGATTCGATTCTCATCTCGATACCGTTTATGATACTCGGCGTTATAGAAACTCGGCGTCCATGCGTAGCCAGCATAGAATGCGAGCGACGTGCTTACGTTGTAGACCATAGCAACGGATCCTTGAACGGTTGCTGCGCGTTGCCAGTAATCACCGACGCGAGGCTGAACTTCAAGAAAGAGCTGGTACGTTTTGGTGTCCTCAAGCGATATGTGTGCCTGGGTCACAAACCAACCCTCGAAATCCTGGGGCGTTTTTTCAGCCTGCGCCACGCTTGCTAGTAGCCAGGCAGAGAGAAGTAGCTTCACTAGGTGCAACGGAACCGATCTACGCTTTGGCCATCTGCGGCATATCGAACGTAGCATACCGAGCTTGTATTTCCTGTTCGAAATGTGCGGTGAAGGAATGTGAACCAGCTTGCCGAGAGCACACAGAATCGCAACCGGTTCAGAATCGCACCAACATTACCCTGCACTGTTGGTTCGGCCGAGCTCAAGACTATGGTGAGTATCCCATAGCGGGACTACCTTGCCCCTGATCGTGATCACACCATCAAGTGGCTCATCGACAAACCACGCCGACATGCAGCTATCCACTAATGGGGTTTGAAGGCCCCCTCGTGCTGTGAGGATGCTCCGGCCTAGCCATCCGAGGAGCAGCACGAGCTACACCGACGTGGGCAGACTCCCTCAGTTTTCTTTGTCAGAGCTCCCGCGAATAATTTCGCCTCGATCATTAATATTGAGCTTGTCCATCTTGTACTTGAGAATTCGTCTACTGATGCCCAGCAATTCAGCGGCACGCGTCTGGACGAAGTTCGCCTTTCGCAGCGCCTTAACGATCATGTTGATCTCAAAAATACGCTCCGCCTCATCGAATGCGAGCCCCGCTCCGTGTGCAACCGGTCCACCGCCCGAAGAGTCAGAGCCCGAGAAGTTTTTGACCTTATTCGGTAGATCACCAACAGCAACTTCATCCCTCGGTGCCAGGGCGAGAAGACTTTCAATCACGTTCTCTAGCTCACGCACGTTCCCCGGCCATCCGTAGGCCACAAGCTTCTCCATCGCTTCAGGAGTAAACGTAAGGGTTCGGCCACCATAGAGAGACGTAAGCTTCTTCATGCAGTGAGCGATGATGACTGGAACGTCAGATGAACGATCTCGTAGAGGAGGAATGTGGAGATTAATTACGTTGATTCGATAGAGAAGGTCTTGCCTGAAGGCCTTCTGTCGCACCAGATCCTCAAGATTTCGATTCGTTGCGGTGATAACTCGCACGTCAACATTGATCGGCTTTGCTCTTCCAACCCGAAAGAATTCTTGTTCCTGGAGAAACCGCAGCAGTTTAACCTGAACGGATAGGGAGAGTTCCCCTATTTCATCGAGGAAAAGAGTTCCACCGTCGGCTAGCTCGAATTGCCCAAGTCGCCGCTCGACAGCGTGCGTAAACGCACCCCGCTCATGTCCAAAAAGCTCCGATTCGATGAGAGACTCGGGAATAGCTGCACAGTTGATCGCCACAAAAGGTTTACCCGCACGAGGACTACGTCGGTGAATCTCGCGCGCAATCAGCTCTTTGCCAGTGCCTGATTCCCCTGTAATCAGCACCGTTGTGTCCCGCTGGGCGAGCTGGTCGACCTGAGCAAAGAGATCAAACATGACCGGTGAGCGCCCCGCCATCGGTCCGAAATCCGCTACCATATTTCGGGTATCTCGACGAGCTCTTCGCGGCACTTCCTGGGTGCTGCTGGCGTTGGTCACGTGCGTTCGGGATAGCTGGGCTATTACGGTCACGAGCTCCGCACTCGACGTCGAAACATCGAGTACCTCTGATGCACCATGTTTGAGGGCATCAACTGCGGCTTTGACTTGCCCTGCTGGGGAGAGCACCAAAACGGCGGAGTCGGCGGCATACTGACGAAGCTGCTGAATCAAGGTCGAGCCGCTCTCGTCTGAGAGAGACGCATCCAGAACTATAACCGTCGGCGATATCGCTTTCGCCAAAGAGACCGCCTCGCGCGACACCGAACATTGGAACTCGAACCCCGCGAGTAATAACGCGCTCAGCTGCTCTCGGAGCGGCCTCGCTACATCAACGAGGAGGACCTTTGTTCGATTCTCTTCCATGCTTCGACGGGTAGATAGGTGCTATACAATAAACGTAGGATGCCCCTACCCCATGAGTCGGAGCAGTGAAACCCGGGCGCTCAAGAGCGGCGGCGGTGTCGTGGCACCGCGAAACGATAACTACTTGGAATTAATGGAAGGCTTATCGCAGTTTCGATTGGGTAGGTGTGTTGGCCTCCGGACGTGCACGTGCGCGATCAGCTACACGTGGGAACAGAGTATTCACTCGTGAAGTAGGGTGCTTGGCCTCTAAAGTCGAATCTCCCACCCACTCAAAATGCAAAGGCCCCGAGAGAAGTAGAACTACTCGACACCGTGAGCGATTCGGTCGTACCAATACCGATATACATCCTCAAGCGAGCGCTCAAGAGGAATCGTCGGCTCCCATCCACACTGGGTGCGGGCTAGCTCAAATGATCCATACAGCTCCGGGACCTCGGGGCCTCGCATTCGTTCCGGATCTCGCTCGACTGACACATCCACTCCTGACACCGAAACGAGGATATCCAGGATCTCTTGGATCGATCGCGATCGACCGGATCCAACGGTAAAGATCCCCCCGCTCGATTGTGCGATCAAACGATACGAGCGCACGATATCCCGAACATCCGAGAAATCACGCCGTGCCTCTAAGTTGCCTACCTGTAATACCGGAGCTAGATGACCGTGCGCTATCTTGGCAAGCTGCAGCGCGAAACTCGACGCGACAAAACGGGGATCCTGGCCGGGCCCGATATGGTTGAAGGGACGTACGATCGAGCCGACAAGTGAGCCGGTTCGCGCGTAGCGCTCCACCACAAGCTCTGCCATGCGCTTACTAAGGCTGTAATTGTTGGCGGGTCGAAGCGGTGTGTTCTCCGTAATCGGCAGGTCGTTTGGCTGTACTACACCGTATACCTCCGCGGAACTGATGAAAACGAGCGATATCCCAGTGTTCAAAAGGTGGCAGGCTCGCGTGATGTTGGCTGTTCCACCAACGTTAATCTGCAACACCCGATTGAAATCACTTTCAGCCTCTGGCACGAACGAGATTCCTGCCAGGTGATACACGACATCGGGTCTAACTTTTTCGATTAGCCCCCGAACCGCGTATGCATCCGTGATATCGACCGATACCTCCTCGTCTCCAACGGCTCCGCGTCCCCGCAAACCCGCACTTACGACGAAATCGCCGTTGTCACGCAGGTGCTGCACCAAATGCTGACCGACAAAACCTGCGGCACCAAAAACGAGCGCTTTCACGAAGTCTCCCAGTGATTAACGAAGCGACGAAAGTCGCTCTATATCTGCATCAACCATCATGCGGGTCATCTGCTCAAACGAAACCTTCGGCTTCCATCCGAGCTTCTTCATCGCCTTCGAAGGATCACCAACGAGAAGGTCAACCTCCGCCGGTCGGATAAATGCGGGATCAAGCTTTACGTGCTTCTCCCACTCTAAACCAGCATGTTCAAAAGCGATCTCCACCAACTTCTTAACCGTGTGAGTCTCTCCGGTCGCAACAACATAATCGTCCGCCTCGGACTGTTGCAGCATCAACCACATAGCCTCTACATAATCACCCGCGAATCCCCAATCACGACGTGCATCGAGGTTTCCGAGGCGAAGGTCTTGAGCGAGACCCAACTTAATCCGAGCGACTCCATCAGTCACTTTGCGAGTAACAAACTCTAAGCCACGGCGCGGAGACTCATGGTTAAAAAGAATTCCCGACACTGCAAAGAGGTCGTAACTCTCTCGGTAATTTACGGTAATGTAGTGGCCGTACGCCTTAGCCACACCATACGGCGAGCGCGGGTAAAAGGGCGTGAGCTCCGTTTGTGGGGTCTCTCGAACCTGTCCGTACATCTCGGAGCTTGAGGCTTGATAGAAACGGATGGAAGGATCGACCGTGCGGATCGCCTCAAGAATTCGGGTTACACCTACTGCCGTAAACTCGGCCGTGAGCACGGGCTGCGCCCAGCTGGTTGGAACGAAGCTCTGAGCAGCCAAGTTATAGACCTCCTGTGGCTTCGACTGTTTCAACACCGATACTAACGACGACTGATCGAGAAGGTCGCCTTGAATCAGCTCAATCTGATTCCGAATGTGCTCGATTCGCTCGAACTTCTCCACCGATGCACGACGAACCATGCCGTACACCTTGTAGCCTTTGCTCAAAAGCAACTCTGCGAGGTACGAACCGTCTTGGCCTGTTACTCCGGTGATAAGTGCTGTCTTCTGTGCCATATATTCCAATCTCCTCTACCTAAACTTATACGAGTTCGCTACGACCCCTACTTTTCAATTCACTTACGACCTTGCGAACATCCTGAACATGTTCCCGCGATACAACCAGGAGCGCATCCCCGGAGTCAACAATTACGACATCCTTAAGACCAACTGCAGCGATAAGGCGGTCATGCGCTCGCACGACGCATCCACTGCTATCGATGGCGAGAGCGTCACCTTTAAGCAGATTACCCTCGGCATCCGCCTCAAAGTTCTCAGCCCACTGATCCCACGACCCAACATCATTCCAACCGAACTCTTCTGCGTCAATTACTACGCAGTTCTTCGCGTGCTCAAGTACACCGAAATCGATCGAGATAGACTCGAAGCGGGAGAAGATCTCAGCGATCCGCGGAGTGATCTCACCCCCTTTCTCAAGTTCCGCCCGGATCTCAACTAATCCAGCGTACATAGCCGGCAGAAACTCTTTGAAGGCCTCCACAATTACACTGGCTCTCCAAATAAACATCCCCGAATTCCAGCTGTATCCACCCTCTTCGAGGTATCGCTCCGCACGTTGGAGATTTGGCTTCTCGTAGAAACGATCCACTCGATAACTTCGACCCGAAAGGGCCTCTCCTCGCTTGATATAGCCATATCCCGTGTTCGGGTGTGTCGGTGGAATTCCCACTGTCACGAGCACATCATTCTCACGAGCCTGTGTAATGCCCTCGCTTAAAGCCCGGCGCAACAACTCCTCATCTTTCACCGCATGATCGGCTGGAAGAATAACCATCACGGGGTCTCCACCCTGCGCAGAAATGAGACTCCACACCGCGGACAATCCGATACACGCGGCCGTGTTTCGTGCCTCCGGCTCTACGATCATGCGGGCATGCGGAACATGCTCCATGATGCGTGGCTCAAGATTTTGATTCGCAACCACACAGATATTCTCTTTACCGACGAGTTGCTCAACGCGCCGACATGTAGCCTGGATGAGGCTCTCTCCGTTCTCACTGATCGATAGAAACTGCTTCGGTAATCGGGTTCGACTGAGGGGCCAGAAGCGACTTCCCTGCCCACCGGCCAACACAATCGCGTATGTATCCGTACGTGTGCTCATGATCCTATTAACAAACCCCAATTTCCTTCAAAAAGATCTCAAGTGCTGGCTGCCATCCCACGATCGGTCGCCCAAGCACCGTCGACAACCGAGTGGTATCAAACGCGGAAAACACCGGCCGCGGTGCTGGTCTGCGCAATTCGGCCGCGACTGTCGGCTCGATCCTCGCAAGAGGCTTCCCTTCAAAACTTGCCTCCGCCAACCGCTGAATCTCTCGAGCGAAGTCGAACCACGACACAACTCCATCACACGAAGCATGAATTGTTCCGCTCACCGGGAGGCGAACAAGGTCCAGCAATATCTCCGCAAGCCACCCAGCCCACGTCGGGGATACGAACTGATCGTCTACTACCTTGAGAACCTCTCGCTCCTCGAAAAGCTTGAGCATCGTGCGAACAAAGTTGACGCCCTTCTGACCGTAGAGAGCCTCTGTTCTGACAACAACAGCCTGATCCCCGCAGATATCGTGCGCGTACTGCTCGCCAGCCAATTTCGATTTCCCGTAGACACTCAACGGGTTCAACGGATCATCTTCGCGCAGCGGTCGTCCAAGAGAGCCATCAAATACATAATCCGTCGAGATGTGGATTAACCGTGAGTCGCTCCTCTTACACGCCTCAGCGATATTGCGGACACCTTCAGCATTAATCGCGAATGCGCGATCTGGCTCCTCCTCCGCCTTATCAACGGCGGTGTAAGCCGCACTGTTGATGACCGCAGTGGGCTTCAGAGCCCGAATAAGGTTCGCTACCTGAGCCTTATCGGTAATGTCCAGCTCGGCGGTAACAGGCGACACGACGTCGAAATGAAGGTCCGATGCTCTCTTTTTGAGCTCAAACCCCAACTGACCACTACCACCGAAGAGAAGTATCCTCACGTCAACTACCCCCGATTAGCGTAGTTCTTCTCATAGTACGACATGTACGCACCGCTCTTGATCTCCTGCCACCAGTCGCGATGTTCTTGATACCATGCGACGGTTGTTTCGATACCGACTCGGAACGGAGTACTCGGCCGCCATCCCAGCTCTCGAGTAATTTTTGCATGATCAATCGCGTAGCGACGGTCGTGCGCGGGACGGTCTCCCACAGACTGAATCAGATCACGGCTTTTCCCAAGGATATCGAGGATCGCAAACGTCACATCACGATTCGGAAGCTCAGCATCCGGACCGCCGCCGATATTATACACCTCGCCAGCGACCCCCTTCTCCGCCACCCGGAGCAACGCATCGCAGTGATCGGTCACATAGAGCCATGAGCGAACATTCATTCCATCGCCATAGAGCGGAAGCTTCTTTCCCTCCATCGCATTCGTGATGAAGAGCGGGATGAGCTTCTCCGGAAAGTGATACGGGCCGTAGTTGTTCGTACATCGTGTAACAGACGCATTGAACTTGTGAGTCTTGCAGAACGCCAGAACCATAAGGTCGGACGCTGCCTTTGACGCGGCGTACGGGCTTGTTGGATCAAGCGGAGTGGTTTCAACAAATGCCCCCGTCGGGCCGAGCGATCCGTACACCTCATCCGTCGATATATGCACAAAACGGCCAACATCATTTTTACGCGCGGCATCGAGAAGAACCTGCGTTCCGAGGACATTGGTCTTCACGAACTCCAACGATGACATGATTGAACGATCAACGTGGCTCTCGGCAGCCAGGTGAAATACGAGGTCAAACCGCTCTCGCTCGAACAGCTCCGCGATAGCTACCTCATCGGAGATGTCGACCCGCGCAAAAGCAACACGCTTGCTATCGAGGACAGACGCGAGGTTCTTAAGGTTTCCTGCGTAGGTAAGGAGGTCCAGGGCGGTGATCTGCCAGTCTGGACGCTGTTGCACTAAATAATGAACCAGATTGCTTCCGATGAATCCTGCTGCTCCTGTGACGAGAACTTTCACGATATCTCCTAGTTACTCAAATATGCCCTCGAACGTGTGCCTTGCGGGCTGGGACGACAGTAGCGCACGAAGGCCCTAAAGACCAGAAACCCACTTTCCAAAAAACGTGTTCAGAGGGGAACCGCGCCAGCGGCAAGAATGCCAAAGTTTCCGAAAGCTTTCAATATGTTACTGCGCAAAACTCATACCTTGGCGAATAGACCCAACCCCACCAAAGTTAAAGCTCAACAGAAACTGCTTTTGCGCGGGACTGTTGGTCTGCCCCAGGCCGAGATCGACGCTCCAACACTTGCAGGAGTTCAAGTATCGCAGGAGCCCCTGTCCCTGAATGAGCTCCCCGCCCTCGGCATCGTACCGAGCATAGGCACCTGCCCTCAGACGCTCGCCTATCGTCAGCTCAAGATTCCCCTCGATCTGACTCACCACATTATTTACGAAGGTGTAGCGCGTTCTGAGCATATCTTGCCGATCATCTCGAAACCCGAGTGAGACGCTATAGCTTGAGAGGTCGCTTGACTGCTGGCTGATATTCGCATCTGCAGCTGCAGAGAGGTAGTAAGAGGGCGACAGCACAAATCCTGGATTCCAATCGGTAAATCCATCGGTCGAGGGATCGAGGTCCTCACGAGCCTCCACAAAGTCATACCCCTGGCGGAGGTAGAGATTTCCCAGCTCCCGGATCTCTCCCTCTCTCGTGTCGACTAACTTTTCTGGAGCCAGGATCATGCCCCGACCGAAATCCATCATGGACTGGGTCATGTCAAACATCGGAATCGTTTGCCCAACAGATGTAAGATCCTCCACTTCGCGCGTCCGCTCATAGGGCTCATGAAATCGCCCGTATAAACGGGTAGTAACTCCATATGTAACCAGACTGCGCTGACGAAATCTATCGAGCTGATCAAAGCTTGGGTTATAGGTCTGATCCACATCCGGGACGTACGCATAACTCACCATCGGTTCAATCGTATGTTTAAGCTTCGTTAGCTCGTACCCCTCATTTCGGATGCCCATCCCAACAACCTTTGAGAGCCAGTTATCACGCTCTAGCGCGTACACACGCTCCATGCCCGAAGACATTCCGTAGGTGAAGATCGGGAGCGTGCGACTCTCCGAACTCGCAAGCTCTGTCGAACCATCGGGAAGTGGGGTCGCGCCAGCCGGCAACATCGTATTGCGCAGATTATACTCTGTCTGGTGCAGCTCCACCGCTGCCTGCGAGCGAACGTAGTTCTCCACGTGAAACGGAACCGCTACTTTTGGATGAATATCGATACGCCATCCATCGTATCCATCCTGCCGAACAAAGTCAGTTATTACGCTATCGGCACTCGTTACAAGCTTAAGCCCCAAAGGATTCATGCCGAAGGGGCGAAATGTACGCGTCGTGGACGCTGCAAATTCCGGCAATCGTTGAAACTGCGTATCCTGCGGCTGAATCAGCATCTCGTTATACTCGACACGACTCTCGAGGTTTATCGCAGAGAGCGCGGTACCTCGGACGAGTCCGGTAGAAACCAACCACTGTGCTTGAGGAGACCCGATATTTGGCTCTACAATCTCTCGCAGGAAGAGGTTGTCACTCGTATAGTGGCCGTCTGCTATAAACTCGATCGGAGCTTCAGCGTTTTTGTCTGATATCCAATTCTGCTTGTAGAACGTACCGAAACGGTTCGTATCGATCGTAGGGTCTGAGATCCCACTGACATTGAGACCTCGCAAACTATCGCCACGCCACGATTCATTCGAATACAAGAAACCAGCATTCAGAGAGTGCGTTTCTGAGAACACTTTTTCAAAGGTGAAATCACTGCCGTAGCGAGACTTCGTCGCCACAAATGGCGTAACGGTAAACCCGGTGGACTCATCTACCGAGAGAAATATGGGTTGTGAGAACTGGAATCCATTCTGGTTGCTCATTCCCATCTGACCTGGGAGTAACCCCGAGGACCGTTCGTGCTTAACAGGGAACACCATGTATGGCGCGTATAGAATTGGCAGCCCCTCGAAATATACTTTCGAACCATACGCATGTGCGTAGCCGCCCTGAGTAATGCGGCAGCTATCCGACACAATTGACCACGGCTTCGATCCGTCCTTACACCGGCACGTCGTCATGTCGGAGTCCTCGAGATCAAACTCGAATTCGGAGATCTTGCGAGCCTTCTCCGCATTAACCCGATAGCCCCCCTCCTCCACATCGAACTGAATATTTGAAAACTCTCCGGTCTCTGCCTCGACATTCACCGTCCCGGAATCAGCCGATACAACACCTTCGCCGCTGGTCATCAGAACGTGTCCAGACACCTCACCAATCTTAGTCTCGGTGTTGAACGTTCCCTCATCGGCCTGCACCTGCACGCCCCCCTCTGAGATCATAACTCCGCCTTTGCCGACGATCTCGTGAGTGTCTTTTTTGAACTCGATCTCCGGAGCCTGGAAGTCGAGCCCCTCTGGAGCCTTAGGCACTAACTTGGGCTTCGTGGCCTGCTGCACAGCCGCCTGCTGAGCGGACTTCTCGGCCTTTGAATCCTCGGAGAAACCGAACTGCTGGACCGTTGACTGCGCGTTCGCTCTCGGCATCTCGAAGCTGTGCATCGTCACAGCCCCGATACAGACACATACCATCTGAAACGCTACGCGCACTACACGGGCTGACATACGGCACGGCGAGCAGTCCTTGGTCGAGTCGAACGTAAAGGGATGAAACATCTTTTTCACCCCCACACCTTAGCCAGCCGAAGCCGTCAGCGAAAGGGGGTAGATGCAGCTCTTAGCGGGCAAAACCTCAGGTGGGATCGAACAAAAAAGCCATCGACGCACTCACACCCTGGGTGTGCGCATCGACGGCTCTAGCACGCGAATGCGGCTCCCTTAAATACCGAAACCGAAATTTCGCAGCAGGGTCCCCAACTCGTCTCGCATAGCGGTTCGAGAAACGATCCTATCTACCATTCCGTGCTCCAAGAGGAACTCAGAACGTTGGAATCCCTCCGGGAGCTTCTGCTTGATAGTTCCCTCAATAACACGAGGTCCCGCGAATCCGATCAGCGCATCCGGCTCTGCAATAATGAGATCGCCCAGCATCGCCAGGGACGCAGCAACACCACCCGTCGTCGGATCCGTGAGAATTGAAATGTAAGGAATGTGATTTTGCCCAAGTCGGGCCAAGGCCGCGCTCACTTTGGCCATCTGCATGAGAGAAAAGAGCCCCTCCTGCATTCGAGCGCCACCAGAAGCTGAAATGATAATCACCGGGCGTTTTTCGCTCACCCCAAGCTCAATCAGCCTGGTCAGTTTTTCGCCGACCACGGAGCCCATGCTACCACCCATGAATGACGAATCGAACACGCCTAACATCACCGGGATGTTCAGAATTCGCGCCCGCCCCGTTATCACCGCCTCGACGGCCCCGGTCTTCTTTTCCGTATCCTTAAGGCGATCCTTGTACTTTTTCTTGTCTTTGAAGTTGAGGGGATCTACGGACCGTAAATTGCTATCCAGCTCGATGAACGAGTGCCTGTCGACTAGAATCGGGATTCTTTGGCGAGCCGTCAATCGAAAGTGGTGGGAGCATTTCGGACAAACTCCAAATGCGCGACGCAGATCCTTCGTGTACAGGATTGCTTCACACTTCGGACACTTGGTCCAGATATCATCCGGTAACTGAAGGGGCTCAGCCACATCTACTGTCTGTTTCGGAGCCTTACTGCGAGTAAACCATCCCATGTGCTTTTAACCTCGTGTTCAACGCTCCTCGGGGGAGCAACTGCCAGAACGGAGAAGGTAGCAGATACCCATGATGGGAGGCAACCACTCGCCCCGGCCCAGAATGCACCTATCTCTGAGCACTTAGGGGATTATCCCCCATTGACCGCCCCGGCCACACCCAATACGCTTCAGGGCGGAACACTTCGAGATACCGCACCATGACAACAACTATCGCACTCCATGAGCTCGTCTCGTTTCTCAATCAGGAACTGCGGATCGCCACCTACTCCGACAT
>JBIIYC010000139.1:0-7087 GCA_044347025.1 Bdellovibrionota bacterium | reverse complement strand
AGCTGGACGAAGTCTATATTACCTCCATGGTTCGCTTGCAGCAGCGGGCGAAGCTTGGCGACCGCGTCTCTCTCAAGATCTCAGCTGTCGATGCACACGCGGATTACCTTCGGTTGGGGTAGTTCCGTTCCAATTCGCATCTCGCGGAGGGTGCCATTGCCGTACCTCGTAATCGGACGTGCGGCCATATAGGCTGCGTTGCGCCAGAAAAACGCGCGGTCTCGTCGACATCCTCGCCCACCGAGGAGTCGTTACGCTGTCGCTCGCCCCGTGGTGCAAGGGCCTACGCCCCAACCTCCCTTGCAATAAAGAAATACCAACCTAACGCAGGCGAGCGCTCGTAGATCGCAGAGATCTTCTTTCCTTGGAGTGTATATTCAAACGTGCCGCGATCCTGCTTTAACACACGCTTAAACTCCTCGCCGAGGGCTTCATCTCCAACATCGCTTGGAGTCTGAAACATTCGCTCTGCCTTTCTGTGAAGCACGATGCGCGTGTCCTGTTCGAGAGCGTAGAAGTATGACGTGGCGGGAAGCGACATGTGTTGGTCTACCAGCTCAGAGAGCAGGCGAACCCGGAGGGATACACCTACAGCGCCGACCACCTTTCCCTCACTACTGACAGGCACCGCAATAACTACTGAGCGGTGTCCAGTTGATTTGCTAATCACTAGATCGCCAAACGACTCCTTGCCTGACATCAGCACCGAGAAGTAGGGTCGATCTTTGAGGTTCTGATCGGTCATTCCAGCAGCCTCTGTCGCGAAGTAGCTACCGTCCGGAAAGACAAACCAGGCAGTCGCATCGGTTGAAAGGGTGTCGCTCAGGCGCATCAGCATCGGTTTGAACTGGGCCTCCTTACCTGACTTCGCCTCTGTGGAGTCCGCGATCACACGCAGGGTGCGCTGGATACCCTCCGTATGCTCCTCTACCATACCGCGGTACGCTCCGAGTGCTGCGTGTGCATCTGGCCCGAAGTGGGGCGATGTTTGTATCTCCGTTCCGACAAATTGTGCGTTCGCCTCGATGATCGGTAGAACGC
The DNA here is from genome assembly GCA_044347025.1 of Bdellovibrionota bacterium. Classification (GTDB taxonomy): domain Bacteria; phylum Bdellovibrionota_C; class UBA2361; order UBA2361; family OMII01; genus OMII01. The sequence goes on along the minus strand of JBIIYC010000139.1, from coordinate 6,046 downwards.
TCGTAAGTATTCCGAATACTGTTGAAAGCAAAAGCCGCATAGAATCCTCCCAAGTAATCTCTTAGTACGGGAGACTAACGTTAGAAGTGTAAAGCAGCAGGTTCAATGAGAGGCGTCACGGGTGGCGTCAAAGGAGCTGCTTTATGCAGCCTGAAGTATCCGCCTCGCTGATGCGCAGCATCTGATACTCCGCTTGTTTTCTATGCAGGGCCGGCGCGCTCGTGCGCTGCCTTGAGCTCTCCGCGCTCCATGTGTGGCTATTACCGGTGAACGCGCTCAAATATGGTAATCCGTACATCGAATTACCTATAGCTGTAAAAGTTAGCATAGTGCTCTTGAGGCCACTGAATGGCCCTGTTTCAGGAGACGTGCATGAATACCGCTATACACCGTGATGAGCAGACCAACCCCGCACCAGCAGTAGCAGCGCCGGTCCTTCCGGCTCTCTCGACGCTGAATGAGCGCATAGAGGCTATCAAACAAACGCTTCCGGAGCGATTCGAGCCGTACTCAGACAAATACTTCCTTCGTACTCACGAGATCCTTGAGAGGGAAGGACTCAACCCCTGGGTACGCGCGCAGGTGTTTATCCGAAAGGGCCCGGGCGAAGTCGCGGGTATCGAGGAGAGTTTGGCGATCATTGATCGATATACGGACCTTAAAAAGAACGGCGGTAAAGTCTATGCCCTTCCAGAGGGCGCCACGTACGGTCCGAAGGAGACAGTGATGGTTGTCGAGGGCAGAATCCAGGACATCATCGCGCTTGAGACTCTGTATCTTGGTGCAATCACGGCTGCTACGACTCGGGCAAACGACCACGTCGAGCGCGTTGATACAACTAAGGCGCGTGAGAATATGCGTCGAGTCGTCGACCTCGCAGGAGATCGTCCAGTAAGTTACTTCGGTGCGCGCCACTGGACGTTTCGAGAGGACGCGGCGATCGCGTTTGCTGCGTACCAAGGTGGCGCAACAAGCTGCTCAACTGATGCAGGCGCCGCTACCTTTGGACAGGTGGGACAGGGGACGATCCCCCACGCCCTCGAGAACATCTACGCCTGGACCGCCGGTAAGGACAAGGCTGTCGTTGAAGCCACACGCGCATTTGATCGGGTAATCGATCCTAAGGTGCCGCGCATCGCGCTGATTGATTACAACAACAAAGAGCTCGATGACTCGGTTGCGGTTGCTGATGCGTTGAATGGTCGATTGGCCGCAGTTCGCGTCGATACCTGCGGCGAGAATGTGGCGCAAGGCGCGCTGGTATCCGCGACATGCCGCGAAGCCGATGCGTGGAAAGCTGCAGGAGTGCCACTCCCTGCTGACGACGCCCCGGAGGCACGGTTCTGGTATGGAACCGGCGTGACCGTTACTGGGGTGTATGCACTCCGAAAAGCGCTCGATCAGTTCGGTCACAACAACGTCAAGATAATCCTCACAAGCGGCTTCGGCGATCCAGAAAAAGTTAAAGCATTCGTTGATGCTGAGAAGCTTCTCGGTGTTCGCCTCTTCGATGCGCTTGGGGTGGGTGGAATCTTCAAGCCCTGCCGGATGGCGACGATGGATATCGTCGCAGTTGGAGAGACCGCAGAGACGCTGACTCCGATCTCGAAAGTCGGACGGCCTTACAATCCAAATCCACGTCTAACACAGCTGTATTAAGGGGGATGCGATGCCAGAAACAACACATGCTCATACAGGAGTAGCCACCACAACAGCGGGCGAGCTCGCTATGCCAAAGGTAGCTCGACCGGATGGTGTAGAGCTGCCGGTTGCGGCGCAGGATGTGAGTCAGGGACTCCTTGCAACGCACCGGCAGTACCGTGTTGCTGTCGCCCAGATTACGACGGACCCGGGCGACATCACTAGGAACGCTGAGAAGATCATCGCCTACATCCAAGAGGCGCGCAGCAAAGGGGCGGATCTAGTGGTGTTCCCCGAGCTTGCCGTTACCGGATATTGCTCGATGGATCTCCTCTGGGATCGCGACTATCTTGCGCAAAACCTCGCTGCCCTGCAGCGGATTCGGGAGGCGACGAGTGGCATTACGGTGGTTGTCGGCTTTGTCGATGTCGATCCGAGTGGAACGATGTCAGGGGGACGGCCGCGGATCTTCAATTCGGCGGCCATCCTGAGAGATCGGGAGCTCCTTGCTGTTCAGGATAAGACGCTTCTTCCCAACTACGACATCTTCTTCGAGAACCGCTACTTCGCGCCACCGCGAGGTTCGCATGTGGTTCAGGCTGGTCCCCTCAAGATCGGCGCTGAGATCTGCGAGGACCTTTGGACAGAGGGGTATAGCGAGGACCCGGCAGACACGCTTGTTCGTAACGGCGCTGAGCTGGTCGTTAACCTCTCGGCTTCACCGTTTCACATCGGCAAATCCCCGGTACGGCATGCGCTTGTATCGAGCACCGCGCAGGAGAAGAAGGTGCCTTTCATCTATGCAAACCTAGTCGGAGCCTTTGATGGCTTCGAGGGGGAGGTCGTGTTCGACGGTCGCAGCATGATCGTAGGAGCGAATGGAAAGCTGGTGAGCGTAGCTGCTGGCTTTAAGGAGCAGCTGCTCATCTCTGATGTCTATGCAGAGCAAGAGATGCGACTGCCAGACGTTGAGGAGGTTGCTGAACTGCACGATGCCTTAGTGCTCGGCATCAAAGATTACTTCCGGCGCGTCGGGAGCCTTGAAAAAGCGAACTTCAAGGTGGCCTATATAGGCTTGAGTGGTGGAATCGACTCGGCAGTGGTTGCAGCGCTCGCAGTTGAGGCACTGGGTCCAGACCGAGTAGTAGGGCTCACCATGCCGTCTCGCTACAACTCAACAGAGACCAAGAGCGACGCGCGCGTGCTCGCGCACAATCTCGGTATCCGCTTTAAGAGCGTCTCGATTGAGGAGCAGTATCAAGCCTGCATCGATGCCTTCTCAAGGGATGCAGAGTTGGCTTCCTTGCCCGAGGGCGTTGCTGATCAGAACGTCCAAGCACGGCTTCGGATGTTGGACCTGATGTACTACGCCAACAAGACCAATGGGCTCGTTCTGAATACGGGCAACAAGACTGAGCTCGCCCTCGATAATTGCACGATATACGGCGACATGGTGGGCGGGTTTAGCGTTCTCGGGGATGTCGATAAAGATCGCGTCTACGCCCTTGCTCGATACATTAACCAACGTGCCGGTCGTGAGGTCATTCCTGTGACCACGATTGACCGGGTTCCAAGCGCAGAGCTCAAGCCTAATCAGAAAGATGAGGAGGTCATGGGTGCCGACCCACAACGAATCGCTCCTCTTGTGCGCGCGATCATTGAGGAGGGGCTGAGCCTCTCGGAAGCCAATCGACGATTTGCGGGCGAGTTTGGGGAGTTTCTGATCCGACGCACGTTTCAGCGCATCGACCGATCGGAATGGAAGCGAAGACAAGCTGCACCGGGCATTCGAGTGACTCCACACTCCTTCGGAATCGGGCGGCGGATGCCGATCTCACACGGATTCTTTAATCAAGCTACCAAGGAGGAGAAATGAAGGTATTGCTACTCGTCGATATCCAGAACGATTTCTGTCCGAGAGGAACGCTCGCGGTTCCCGACGGTGACCAGGTGGTGCCGGTAGCGAATGCGTTGCTCAGGTCCGGAAACTATGACCTTGCAATCGCAACGGCCGACTGCCACCCAGCTAATCACGTGAGCTTTGCGGACAACCACGCAGGACGTGCGGTGTTTGAGCAGATAGACCTCGCGTCAGGAGCGCAGACCTTATGGCCTCGCCACTGTGTTCAAGGCACCACGGGGGCCGAGCTCCATCCGGAGCTAGGTGTTGAGAAGCTGGCCTACATCGTGGAAAAAGGCACCGATGCAGCGATCGATAGCTATAGTGGATTCTTTGATAATGGGCAGCAGAAGGAAACGAGGCTCCGCAGTATTTTAGAGCATGAAGCTTGCCAGCGTGGACTCACACTCGCTGATATTGAGCTTACAGTATGTGGTCTGGCCCTCGACTACTGCGTAGCAGCAACGGTCCGTGATGCAGTTCGACTAGGCATTCATACGGAGCTCGTAGTTGACGCATGCCGGTCGGTCAATCTTACTCCGGGAGATGATGTTCGAGCGCTCAAGGAACTGGCGGGGCTCGGAGTTGTTATTACAGAGAGTAGAGAGGTATTGCCTGTGCTATCATCTCGCCCATTACGTAGGGAGGTTCAACTCGTGCCATGACACCATCAGTAGCAAGTCCAGTAACGGCACATGATCTCTCGCAGTGCAGCCTCCGGGCTCCAGTTGCGGATTCGCAGGCAATGCAGCGTGATCGCACGCGTCAGGCAAAGATAGCGCTTGAAGAGATCCTCGTCGTGGTCAAGCGTAGTAGGGTAGAGCGTGATGCTCAACAAAAGGGAGTATCCGAAGATAGTGTTGTGGAGCACTACAATGCTCTGGGAGAGAGTGGGCTTTCGATTCTCGCCAGCCACCTTTGTCAACAAGAGGCTGCGGCAACATGCCGTAAAGAGCTTTCGCGGGAACAGGTCATTCGAATCGAAGAGCTTGCGGAGCGACAGAAGCAGGGGAGATACAAGCTCATCGTAGCGTTGGGTGGTGACGACTTTTTTAAGGTTGTGAGTCACGGAGTGCGCGAGGGGCAGCTGTTGTTGGGTGTTAATTCAGACCCGCAGTCGAGTAAGGGGGTGCTCTTACCAATAGCATTTGATCGTCTTCCTGATGCGTTCAAGGCTGTGGCTGAAGGGGCCTATCGAATAGAGCCTTGGACCCGACTTCGGCTGGCAATTGATGGGCAGGATTGCGGCCCGGCTACCAATGAGATCGTGCTTGGTAAGAGGGATTTTCGCTTGATGTCGCGCCACGTCCTTGAGTATCGAGGCGAGAAGGTGACACAGCGGTCTTCTGGGCTTCTGATTAGTACCGGGGTGGGCTCAACGGGGTGGTTCTCGAGTGCTGGTTTATACCTTGGGCGGGAGGATCGCTCCTTTCCGAAGGGAGCACCGTATGCACGCTTTGAACTTCGTGAGCCATTGGTATCCTTTGAAGAGCAGGATGGTGTGCGCCGCGCGGTGCTTCCGAAGTTCGTTGAAGGGACGATTAACCAAGGCGAGGTTTTGCGAGTGACATCGTTGAATGACCAGGAGGGTATGGCGTCTCGAGACGACTCCTTTGATGGAGTTCCGTTCCCCCGTGGCTCTGTTGCGGAGATATCGTTAGATCCAAATCCATTACTAGTTCTTATTCCAGGAGAGGTTGCATGATTGAGGCTGTTGTAGCGCGTGCTGAAGAGGCGCCGTTGAGGGCACCGGCACTGATTACGCCGTACTTTGATCGTCCATTGCGGATTGCGGCTGGATATCCCGAGCGATCTCAGGTGCCGCACCACCAGCTTGCGTGGACCCAGCCGGTGCCGGAGTACGCACCGCCATTGTACGAGTCTGCTCGACTTGCTGAACAGGATCGCACCAAAGTTCCTGGTGGATGGGCAGACCCAGCGCACGTGAGCAAGGAGGAGTTTCACCTCTGGAGCAAAGCGGGGTATATGCGCAGCTACGAGGGGCCTATTATGCACGACCCAGAAACGGGTCGCCCACGGAATCCGCTTGGTCGTACCGGTATCGAGGGGCGAGGAGCTCTCGGAAAATGGGGGCCAAATCACGCTGCAGATGCGCTTCTCACCCGCGTATCTGCCGAGACGGGATTGCTGGAGATCCTTCTTATTCAGCGTCGTAGTGGCGAATGGGCGATCCCAGGTGGAATGGTTGATAGCGGTGAAGAGCCCCTCGATGCGGCGTATCGTGAACTTGTAGAAGAGAGTGGTGTAAGGCTCGATGCGACGACCCCTCGGTTGGTATATCAAGGCATGGGGGATGGTCCTCGCAACACTGATAATGCGTGGATTGAGACAAGCGCGTATCATTTTCACCTATCCTCTGAGAGTGACACAGCGCGCGCAGCTCCGGTTGCTGGCAGTGACGCTCAAGGAGCTCAGTGGACAGTCATAACCCCAGCGTTGATAGCGTCGCTGTATGCGAATCACGGGGAGTTGCTGCTTATGGCC
>JBIIYC010000164.1:0-6029 GCA_044347025.1 Bdellovibrionota bacterium | reverse complement strand
CTCCACGAGAAGCAGTAGTAACGAGAAGCTTAGGTAAGTGAAATCCTGCGTTCGAGCATCCGAGTTGGTTGCGGAGACGAGGTACGCACCGACCATGCCGAAGCCAAGGACCAGTGGGGATGGCGCGGCTCCTGTGCTCCGCGACATCACCAGTGCTTGCCACATACAGAGGCAGGTGAATGAGGCTATCATTAGGAGTATGTGGAGCGTGTGCACGCCGATGGGCCCGGCCCATGAGTCCACCTGCGCGAATATCCAACTGGCGAGCCATGCGAGGTAGGCTGGTGTCTGCAGCTCCGCCTCGGTCAACGATGCCCTTGTGGGCAGCCACCTGCCAACCACGATGTAGGTGTATAGGTCAGCGTCCTCTAAGGGTCGCAGCATCCAGAACTGGGCGAGTATAGTGGCAATCAGTATTGCAAACGGAGTAAGGGCTCGCATGGGAGAAGCGTATACTCTTGCCGCCTAATACACTAGAACCACCGTGCTAGAGATGAAGAACATCGAGGTAGGATGGAACGATTGCGTCCCATCCCAGTTCTGCCTGGAGCGTGTCTCGAAACGCCTTTGCCGACTCGGGCTCGCCGTGAACCACAAACACTTTTCCTGGTGTGCCGCTACACGATCGACACCAGCGCAGAAGTTCTTCTCTGTCTGCGTGCGCACTGAGTCCGCTGATATCCCGGATCTCCGCATGAACAGCCACCTCCTCGGCCAGGATTCGAATCGAACGCGCGCCTCGCTTGAGCCAATCGCCGCGAGAGCCCGGAGGTTGAAAGCCGACAAACAGGACGGTGTTTCGTTTGTCCGACACTCGATGTTTGAGGTGGTGTAGAATTCTTCCCCCGCTCAGCATGCCACTGGCTGAGATGAGGATCATTGGCTCTTGAATAGAGTTAAGTTGTATCGATTCCTCTCGGCCTCGAATGAAATACATCTTTGAGAGGCTAAAGGGTTTGAACCCTTTTGCAAGAAGTGCGCGAGCAGCGGCATCGTATTCATTCGTATGGCGCTGGTAGATCGACGTAGCATCGCTCGCCATCGGGCTGTCGATGATGACCGGCAGATCGGGTATTCGCTTAGCCTCCTTGAGCTCTCGGAGATAGTACAGAAGCGTTTGAGTTCGGCCGACCGCAAAGCTAGGGATGAGCACGACGCCCCCGCGTTTCGCTGTCTTTTGAATGACGTCAGCGAGGGCCTCGTGCACATCCTGCTCCTGGGGATGCAGCCGATCGCCATACGTCGACTCGATGAGCAATAGATCTCCCATTTCAACCGGCATCGGGTCGACGAGGACGGGCTCGCCATAGCGCCCGATGTCACCGGAGAAGACGATCTTTTTGCCGCCTATCGCGAGAGTTATTGAGCAGGCGCCGAGGATGTGTCCCATCAGAGACCATGTGGCGCAGATCGAGGGAGCTATTTCGTGCTTGGTGTTTATGGGAATTGGGCGCAGAAGGCGAAGGGCTTGTTGTGCGTCTCTCTCGGTATACAGAGGAAGGGGAGGTGTGTGCCGCGATCTACCGCGCTCGCTCCGATACGAGGCCTCTTCTTCCTGGAGTCGCCCGCTATCAAGTAGGAGCAAGTTGGCAAGGTCCGCTGTGGCCGGGGAACAGTAGACCGGGGCGTTGAGCCCGAGCTTGTGGTAGCAAGGAAGCATTCCGATGTGGTCAACGTGGGCGTGCGTGAGTAACACCGCGGAGATCTCGGAGGGATTGAAGTGTGGCTCGTGCCAGTTCCGTTCGCGCCATTCGCGGTCCCCCTGAAAGATCCCACAGTCGACAAGGATCTTGGTTGTTCCGTCTGAGACCAGGTATGTCGAGCCAGTTACCGTACCAGCGGCACCGAGGAAAGTAATGCTCACAGCCATACGCGATTATCTCTCAAGCAGTCGCCCATGTCCTATCGAATGCGAAGCCCCCTTGTGCTCGATGTCAGCGCCTAGTGAGGCACCCTACCGTGTGCTACACGTTGCCCCTGGCTTGCAGCATGAGCGTTTGTTGTTCCACGGCATTTTGGCTAACACCATAGCCATACCGCATGTGTCCGTCACTCCCGCAAACACGAGTCCTGCGCCAACGAAGGCTGAGAGCCCAATCCACGCCGGATGTACGAAATATCCCAGCGCTGCTCCCACAACAACGAGAAGCCCCGCGCCGATCCGCACTTGGCGCTCAAGCGAGATAGTTTTCGCTCCCTCGACAACAGGCAGCCCTTGTGATTGCCACGCCTTCATTCCACCGGCGAGCACTACGACGCCGGGAATGTTGTGCGCGGAGAGCTGCTCGGCGGCTCGAGTAGCGCGCCCTCCGGAGCCACAGACGACGATACACCCGGTCCTCCCCGCGATCGTTTGTCGCACATGCTCTGGTGCAAGGTCCCCGAGAGGGTGCAATACGGCTCCATCTATGTGTGCGTCTTCGAATTCTGCAGGCGTGCGCACATCTAACAAGAGCGCCGAGCTCCTCTGCGCGAGCGCCTCTTGGGGGGAGATAGTGGGGATGGTTCGTGTTTGGGATGTCTCTGACATGTACGGCTCCTTGGCTACCAACTATGCGCCCTGCAGAAGCAGGGAGTTGTGTTTGACTATACTACTGTATCGCGATACGATTATGGGCATATATGGCTCAAAAGGTAAAGAACCAACTCTCGGATGCGCATCTGGAGGAGGTCGCTCGATTGATGGCGGCACTCTCTGAGGTCTCTCGCCTCAGGCTGCTTCGTGAGCTCATGGAGGGGGCGCGTACGGTTTCGGAGCTGATCGTGGCTACGGGGATGAAGCAGGGTAATGTCTCCAAGCACTTGGGTATTCTATCGGCGGCAGGGATCGTCGCTCGGCAGCAGGAGGGGAATTTTGCTCGCTATTCGATCTCCGACGAGGCTATTGAGCAGCTCTGCTCCCTGGTCTGTCGCCGGGTGGAGCGGGACTTGGATCGCCGGGTGCGGGAACTCCAGGGCCTGTAGTGTTATACGTCCGGAATCTGCCTTTTCCAGGTCGCTACAAGGGATTTGCGGGCTGGAGGGGTTGTAATGGCTGTGGAAATATGTAGAATCTGGCGTCCCTCAAGGACCCCCGTGTAAACGGAGGTGTGGCGGGGATGTAGAAGCCAGTAATAACCGGCTGTTTCAATTGCTTTCTTCGTTGTTATGCAACCGGGTCCGAGTCATGGATTACGGGTGTTGGAATAGCGAGGGGCGAATATATACGTATTTGGAGATTGAGTTGTGAAGGTCCGAGCGTCGGTCAAGCCAATTTGTGGCTATTGTAAAGTCATTAAGCGCAAGGGGAAGACGTATGTTTTCTGCAGTCGCACACCTAAGCATAAGCAACGCCAAGGGTAAGAAGTAGGAGTTTGTACACATGCCACGTATTGCAGGAGTAGATCTTCCGCGAAACAAGAGAATCGTTCGGGGCCTCACGTACATTTACGGAATTGGCCTCACCAAGTCGAAGCAGATCTTGGCTGAGACAGGCATCGCGCACGATGTGCGTACTGATGCGCTCACCGAGGAGCAGGTAGACAAGATCCGAAAGCTCATCGAGCGACGAGAGAAAGTAGAGGGTGACCTTCGTCGAGAGACACAGGCGTCCTTGAAGCGCTTGATGGATCTCGGTTGCTACCGCGGTCTTCGTCACCGAAAAAATCTTCCGGCTCGCGGTCAGCGAACTCGTACGAACGCTCGTACGAGAAAGGGACCACGAAGAGCGCCGATTACTGGTAAGAAGCCAGCAACGAAGACCTGATAAATAGTTTGTATACACGCTTGTAAGGAGTTTGTTTGTGGCAGAGGCACGCGTAGCTACGACAGCAGCTAAAAAGAAGAAGGTGAAGAAGAACGTCCCTGTGGGGATCGCTCACGTTCACGCAACATTTAACAACACGATCGTAACGATCACCGATCCAGCAGGAAACGTTATCGCTTCGTCGAGCTCGGGAGCCAACGGCTTCAAGGGTTCGCGTAAGTCGACTCCGTTCGCAGCGCAGGTTGCAGGTGATGCAGCAGCGCGCAAGGCGAAGGAAGCTGGCGTTCGTACGGTTAGCGTTCGCATCAAGGGTCCTGGTTCTGGACGTGAGTCAGCTCTTCGAGCGCTTCACCTCGCGGGCCTTCAGGTTACGCTGATCAAGGACATCACGCCGGTTCCGCACAACGGATGCCGCGCTAGAAAGAGTCGCCGCGTATAAGTTTTGTAGAGGGAACGTAAGTCATGGCAAGGTATTGCGGATCAGTTTGTCGCTTGTGTCGCCGAGAGGGAGAGAAACTCTTCCTCAAGGGTGAAAGGTGTTACACAGGTAAGTGTGCAGTTGAGAAGAGAGAGGGTGGGCCTGGCCAGCATGGTCGTGGTCGCCAATCGTTCTCGAACTTTAAGATTCAGCTTCGCGAGAAGCAGAAGGTAAAGCGTTCGTACGGACTCCTTGAGGGTAAGTTCCACGATACGTTCACCCGCGCCGCTCGCAAGAAGGGAGTAACCGGTACAGAGTTGTTGGTTCTCCTTGAGCGACGTCTCGACAACGTCGTCTACCGTTTGGGTCTCGGATCGTCGCGCCGTCAGGCTCGTCAGATCGTTACACACGGTCACGTTTTGGTGAATGGTAAGCGCGTATCGATCCCTTCATACACGATCTCCGCTGGAGACGTGGTTGAGGTGGCTGAGGCGAGCAAGAAGAATCCGTTGGTTATCGCAGCGATGGAAGCAGCGAAGTCTCGGATCATTCCTGAGTGGCTCTCGTTGGATCAGGCTGCAGTTCGTGGAACCGTTAACTCGGTTCCAACGCGTGAGCAGCTTCCACCGACCATTCGCGAGCAGTTGATCGTTGAATTGTACTCACGGTAGTTCGCAGTTGTAGCGCAGCAGGCCCCTCATCGTAGGGGCTGTGCGCGCAGGATTACTAAATTTTTACTTAGTATACTTATAGGAAAGGAGACATGAAGAAGGTCAGTCTCAAGGACTTAATCAGCCCAAACCGAGTTGAAGTAGAAGGCGCAACCGCAGATAGCCGTTACGGGAAGTTCGTTGCTGAGCCGCTTGAGCGCGGATACGGTATGACGATCGGAACAGCTATCCGTCGTATTCTGCTCTCTTCGCTCCAGGGCGCAGCGATCACTTCGATTCGAATCGAGGGCGTATCGCACGAGTTCTCGACCATTCCAGGTGTTGTAGAGGATGTAACTGAGCTCTCACTTAATCTCAAGGAAGTTGTTCTTCGTCTTGAGGACAAGGAGGAGGCCGTTCTTCACGTAGAGGCACAGGGTCCATGCAAGCTCACTGCTGGTATGTTCACTGGAGACCCAGCCGTTTCGATTCTGAATCCAGAGCTCGTGATCGCTACCCTCGGAGAGGGCGCGAGCTTGAAGATGGAGGTTTCCGTGAAGGTGGGCCGTGGATACGTACCTGCTGATAAGAACAAGACTGAGGGCGTTCCAGTTGGAACAATCTTCATCGATTCTATCTTCTCGCCAGTTCGTCGTGTAAACCTCGCTGTGACGAACGCTCGCGTTGGTCAGCGAACGGACTACGACAAGCTTGCAATGGAGATCTGGACGAACGGAAGCATCGATCCTCGGTCGGCAGTTGCTCAAGCTGCTCACATCCTTGTTGATCAGCTTGCAATCTTCGTTGGACAGGATCTCATCGTTGAGCGCGAGGAGCCGAAGTCAGAGGAGCCATCGAAGCGCTGGAACGATAATCTCTTCCGACGCATCGACGAGCTTGAGCTCAGCGTTCGATCGGCTAACTGCCTTGAGAATGCAGACATCAAGTACATCGGCGAGCTGGTTCAAAAGACAGAGGCAGAGATGCTTCGAACAAAGAATTTTGGTCGTAAGTCGCTTAACGAGATCAAAGAGATCCTCAGCGAAATGGGGCTCTCGTTGGGTCTTAAGCTCGACGAGTTCCCGTCACGTCGGGATCTCGATCAGATGAAGGAACAGACTGATCACTAATAAAGAGGTAGTAGTAGTATGAGACACGCAAAAGGTCTTAGAAATTTAGGCAGAAGCTCCAGCCACCGACGAGCATTGTTGCGGAA
>JBIIYC010000137.1:0-7176 GCA_044347025.1 Bdellovibrionota bacterium | reverse complement strand
TCTCAGAGGATACGCCTCCGGTTTTTTCGTCATCTCCGCCTTGTTTCGTCAAAACTCTCAAAATGCTCACGACGGAACCCTTTTTCACCACCCTGCTAGCGCGAAGCGCGTAATCTATCCACCCACTGGAAACTGCGATGAGCCTTCTCTATACAGCTGCTCGCTGACTTCCGGGCGCGATACGCATATTCACCTGAAGCTGTCCGGCACGAAGATGAACGACAGAGTAGCTGACGACGCTCTCCGGCTCGATGCGATTCTGTACATCTGAGGGCAGCGTTGAAAATTGAAAGATCGTGCCGGGTGAGGAGAAATAATTAATGCCATCCCGTATGGTCTGCCACGGCTGATGAATATGACCGAAGAAAACGCCCAATACTCGCTCCCGATAGCGACTCAGCAGCTGATGCAACTCCTCTCCATCCTGAAGAAGCATGTTTTCGTCCATCCACGGCGACCCCATGGTAAGCGGAGGATGATGGAGAAAAAATACCATTGGTGATGTGCAGGCAGCGATGCGCGCCTCAAGTGCCTCTCGTTGCGCTGTGGAGATCAGTCCTTCTCGCTTCGTAGCGATGCTAGAGCTGAGCGAGAAACATGCTACGCCTTTTGACGTGAACGAATACGCGCGGTCATCGCCATTTTGGTAGAAGACGTCATGCGCCCCCATCTGCAAGGAGGAGAACAAACTCGTAGCGCAGTCATGGTTGCCAACGAGATAGTATTGAGGGCCAGGAAGCTGCGTGAGGAGGGTGTTCGCATGGCGGTAGTGCGCGAGTGTGGCATGGGTCTCTTTGTCGCCACAAACATCCCCGGTATGGACAACAAAGTCTGGGATTATGCCGAGTCGGGAGATGTCACGAACGAGATGAAGCATCCGTTCGTGTGGAGCAAACCCTCGATGAACATACGCTGCATCCGGACCGAGATGCGTGTCGGAGATGTGAATAAAAGTAAGCTCGTGAGTTTCGCTCTGTAGCACTGGTACCACCCTGTTAGTACACTTGAGGCTACCACACGACCAGCCACCCGTCACTTCCACCCTTCGAGAACTCAGGGAACGGGTGTATACCTACCCCAAATCTTCCTTTTGTTCTGCGGCGATAATCGTAATCCCGCACTCAATTGCTTTTTGAAGAACCGCTTGCGGATCAAGAATGAGGCACTTACCTGCCTCCACTATTAACGTTCCAAGATTACTATCTCGCATACCCTCTATCGTCCGAACACCGATTGCAGGAAGGTCAATGCGAAGGTCCTGGATCGGTTTTGCGAGCTTTACTAATGTACCGCTCCCTCCCCGTACCGCGGCTGCACGTTGAATCGTCGCATCCGTACCCTCAACAGCCTCCACCGCTATCACCGTTTTATTACGGACGATTACCGACTGCCCGATATCAAGCGCCCCCAGTGAACGTGCAGCATCCCAGCCGATACGCGCATCCTCCAACGCTGAGCCAGTCAGCGGCTTCCCAGCCAGAAGCCCTCGCTGCGGAACGCTATCCTCAAGGAGGATACTCGGTGCGATTACGGTAACACCGGATTTTTCGACCTCATTGATGATGTTCCTGAGCATCGAGTCATCGTTGAACGAACGCATCCGAGACAACATGCGAAGCCCGGTCCAATCGATCCGAAAGCCATCCACGAAATTGATGCGAGTTACCCCACCGATAAAGGCTGCATGCTTCGCACCACTTTGTCGTAGGGTTTTAACGAGCTTGCCGAGCTGACCTACGCTAATCCAGACACACTTTTGAGCAAGCTGCTCTATCCTGGGGTCAGCTTCTCCCTTGATGGCAACAACAACAACAGAAAGTCCATGCGCACGGGCTTTCTCTGCAAATTCAATTGGAAACCGCCCATTACCGGCTACGAGGCCTATCGGTGAGGAGAGCTCTGCAACGGAGCCTGGCTGTGCATGTGTCATGTGATTGTCCTGTGTCGTAGGCACCATCACCCTACCAGCTTTATACCTAAAAAGCGATGAAGCACGCATCCGACAGCTTATGCAAGATCGTTAATTTATAGCTGACGGTCGTTTACATCTCGACAGGTCCGAGCATCTTGATTACCACTGAAAGTCGAGAGTTCGGAATCCTCCGCACTCCCTCCTCTCACAACACCTCACAACTGCCGACTCGGCATCTGCGCAAGGTAGAGAGGACACGATGTACCGTTCGGTTGTTCAGATGTCGTCCGCTGTACGAGCCCTCACAACACCGCCAAGCTTCGAGAAGGCCCCCGCCGCGATAAAGGAGATTAAGCTCCGCCCGTGGCAGCAGGAGGCGTTTGGCACGTACCGAGACTGCATCCTGCGGGGAGAGCGTCAGATCCTTCTTGAAGCGACGCCGGGTGCCGGAAAGACAACAGCAGCTCTGGTCTTGGCCCTCCACCAGATGAAGAAGTGCGGGGCTCGCTGCATCGGGATTGTTGTTCCAACTGCCCATCTTAAAGTGCAATGGGCGCGAGCCGCTCTTAATCTTGACCTGCACCTTGATAGCTCATTTTCAAATTCAAAGGGGATACTTGGCGGCGACTATGCCGGCTTCGTGGTAACATACCAGCAAGTCGCTCAGAAGCCCGGGCTCTTTAAACGCCTCACCCCGTCATCGTGCATCATTCTCGACGAGGTGCACCACGCGGGCGATGGCCTCTCCTGGGGAGATGGTCTTCGCTCAGCGTTCCACGAGGCAAACTTCATAATCTGTCTCAGCGGAACCCCGTTTCGAAGCGACAACTCTCCAATTCCCTTCGTACCATACGACGAACAGGGCTTTAGCCTTCCCGATTATTCCTACCAATACAGCAGAGCCGTGGAGGAAGGAGTCTGCCGGCCCACCGCATTTTTTACCTATGGAGGGGAAGTCGCCTGGCGCGAGGAGGCTGGCGATGCTGGCGCGTCGTTCTCCGACGAACTCGATTACATCGGTCAATCACGGCGACTTCGAGCGGCCCTTGATACCAACAGTGGTTGGATTGAGCCGATGTTGCGAGATGCACATGAGATGCTCGTTAAAACTCGTAAAGAGCAGCCTGACGCAGGCGGACTCCTTGTCGCAGCAGATCAGACCAGCGCTCGAAAGCTGGCAAAGCTCCTAGCAAGCCTAACCAAGACGCAACCGGTTGTGATTCTTTCAGAAGAGTCTGAAGCTGCGCGACGCCTGAAGAATTTCAGAGACTCCTCCGAGCCGTGGCTTGTAGCGTGCAACATGGTGAGCGAAGGAGTGGACATACCACGCCTTCGGGTCGGCGTGTATGCGACTACCGTACGGACGAAGATGTACTTTCGGCAGTTTTTGGGCCGTATCGTGCGCCGTATTCCGACTCTGCAATCGCTCCAGGTTGCGTACTGCTACCTGCCCGCCGATCCAACTTTGACCAAACTAGCAGAGGAGATTGAGGACGAGATCCGGCACTGTATCCGGCCGAAGGGCGAGTTCGAGGAGGACTTTCGAAAGCGGGAGGCCAACAACGACGACCGTCCCGACAAGCCCCAGTGGGAGGCGCTCGCATCACGCAACAGTGGACTCGCCTCGGTTATCGTTCATGGAAATCAACTCTCGCTATTCGGTGGCATCTCTCACCACGAGGAGATCCATCAAGTTGTTACCGAGAAAGTAACCGCACGTCTGGACGAACGTCGCACACGAGCAGAGGAGAAGGCATTTCTCATCAATGAGGTGCGCAAGCTTGTGAACATCTATCACAAGCGCACACGCAAATCGCACGCGCAGGTTCACGCACACCTGAACGCCCAGCAAAAAGTTAAAACTCAAACCGCCTGCACTGAACGCCAACTCCGAGAGCGAATTACCCTTATTCGGGCCATGATTGAGAAGTGCTAAGCTTAGCAGCGGCCGGAGCACTAGGCGTACCGCCGATCGCAGTCCAGGGGGGCCCTGCCCCGAGGCCTCCCTCGAGGTGACTCCCAGCCGTTCAGATCCGTACTGACACCACCTCAGAACCCACCCAAATAAAACCGCGTTCACAAAAGATGCAGGGTGTAATGGCCCAAAAGGGTTGCGCGATATGCCCAATCACCTGTAATGATGGGGGCCGTTGCCGAAGACACCTCGCCCATCGCAGCTCGGGCCAGCGACCCGAATGTAGTAAAAACAACTGGTTAGCTCATGTCAAAGAGACTAGTAATAGTAGAGTCACCAACGAAGGCCAAGACGATTGAGAAGTTCTTACCTAAGGATTTCGAGGTGTTAGCATCATACGGTCACGTTCGAGACCTTCCCAACAACGCGGCGGAGATTCCTGCGACCCTCAAGAAACAGAAGTGGGCCCGACTAGGGGTGAATGTCGATGAGGGATTTGATCCTCTCTATATTATTCCGAGTGAGAAGGAGAAGCGGGTCAACGAGCTCAAGCGCGCCGTAAAGAACGCTTCAGAAGTGTACCTCGCAACCGATGAAGATCGCGAGGGAGAGTCCATCAGTTGGCATCTTTTGTCCGTTCTTGAGCCCAAGGTTCCAGTGAAGCGGCTCGTGTTCCATGAAATTACTAAAAAGGCGATCGAGGAGTCTCTGCAGAACGCACGAGACATCGACGAGAACCTGGTTAAGGCGCAAGAGACCCGTCGAATCATCGATCGACTCTATGGATACTCGGTCAGCCCATTACTCTGGAAGAAGATGGTCCCACGACTAAGTGCGGGGCGCGTGCAGAGCGTTGCGATTCGACTCCTCGTACAACGAGAGCGTGAGCGTGCTCGATTTCGATCGGGAGACTTCTGGGATATCAAGGCGCTCTTTGAGGCCCCGTCGGATCCATCGACACCGTTTGATGCAGAACTTACGCATGTAGGCGACAAGCGCGTTGCGATCGGCAAGGATTTTGATCCTGACACCGGTAAGCTATCAGCAAAGTCAGACGCTATACTGCTCGACGAAGCAGCTGCAGAGAAGCTTGCGGACACCTTGCGAAAGTCGCAACCGAGTATCAGCGAAGTTGAGAGCAAGCCCTTTACTCAACGACCATACGCTCCGTTTACAACGAGCACCATGCAGCAAGAGGCGAACCGCAAGCTCGGCTTCGGCGCCAAGCGAACCATGGCCGTAGCACAGACTCTTTACGAGAACGGATTTATTACCTACATGCGTACCGATTCAACGACTCTCTCGGATGAGGCGTTGAGCGGAGCACGTAACCTCATTACACGCGAATTTGGTAAGGAGTATCTCTACGACCAGCCGCGTATCTACAAGACCAAGGTTAAAAACGCGCAAGAAGCGCACGAAGCGATCCGTCCTGCGGGCGCCGAGTTCACTCCTCCAGCAACCGTGCGTGATCGACTCGGCCTTGAGGCATTCCGTTTGTACGAGATGATCTGGAAGCGAACGCTTGCTTCGCAGATGCGAGATGCTGAAGGCACCCGAGTTTCGGTGTCGATACGGGTTGAGGATGCGCTCTTCCGAGCCTCTGGCAAAACGATCTCCTTTCCTGGATTTCTCCGAGCATATGTAGAAGGCTCGGATGACCCTGAGGCCGATCTCGCTGAGCAGGAGAGAAACCTCCCTCCTCTCAAGCAAGGCGACAAGGTTGCGTCGCGTAAGTACGATGTCTTAAAGCATTCGACTCAACCACCCGCTCGCTACACGGAGGGAAGCCTTATCAAGGAGCTTGAGAAGCTTGGCATCGGACGGCCAAGCACATGGGCAACCATCGTTGATGTGGTGCTTTCCCGCGATTACGCATTTAAGAAGGGAACTGCTCTCGTTCCGAGCTTTCTCGCTATCGGAGTGACCGGCTTACTCGAAGGGTACTTCTCGCATCTCGTTGATTTCGAGTTTACCGCGAGGCTTGAGGACGATCTCGATGCGATCTCTCGCGGTGAGAAGGATAACTTAGACAAGCTGAAGGCGTTTTACTTCGGGGATGTCTCCTCGGTGAAGGGACTCAAAGATCTCGTGACCGAAGGTGAGGAAAAGATCGACCCGCGCGAAGTGTGCGGAATCAAGCTTGGGAAGGACTCAAACGACCGAGATGTTGAAGTTCGCATCGGCCGATATGGCCCCTTCCTCTCAAACGGCGAAACCCGCGCGAGCATACCAGATAGCATCGCCTTCGATGAGCTCAATCCTAGCAAGGCTGAGCAGCTTCTCGCCGAAGCAGCCAAGGGGCCAGAAGCACTCGGCGTTGATCCAACGACTAACCTTCCGGTGTACCTCAAGAAGGGTCGCTTCGGTCCGTATGTGCAGCTTGGTGACATGGTCGAGGGCGGAGACAAGCCAAAGATGGCCTCGCTCCTCCCCGGCATTACCCCGGATGCAGTAAACCTCGATATCGCACTACAGCTCTTGGCGTTCCCAAAACTAATCGGACAAAACCCCGAGAACAACGAAGAGGTTTTTATTGCTAGCGGACGCTTTGGCCCGTACGTGAAGTGCGGCTCGGAGAGTCGATCAATACCGGCGGATGAGTCCCCTCTCACTCTATCCTTTGAGCGAGCGATTGAACTCTTAAAGCAACCGCGAACGCGTGGTCGAGCAGGAAGCCAACCGAAAACCTTAAAGGAGATCGGAAAACACCCGGAGACTCAGGCGCCACTTCAGATCAAGAGCGGGCGTTACGGGCCATATGTTACCGATGGAACAACCAACGCGTCACTTCCGCAGGGAAGCGATCCTGAAGCTCTCACGGTTGAAGAGGCGGTAGCGCTTCTCGCAGCTCGAGCAGCTAAGGGCCCAGCAAAGGGCAAGCGCGGCAAACGAGCAGCAAAGGCACCAGCAGCGAAGAAAGCCGCCGGAGAGAAAAAGTCGCCAGCTAAGAAGAAGAGCTCGAAGAAGGCCGCCGTTGGAGAGTAGCTCTCCTCTACCGGCTTTGATTGATAACGAAGCATGTTGGTTGGAGGCTCCTTCAGGCTTCTCCGCGTTATTAAACTAAACAATCGGAATACTCGAGGAAGTGGATAGTAGGTCCCTCAAAGGATCGCTACAACGGAGACCTGCTGCCGGGCGTGGCTTTTTGGTTACTGAACGCGGAGGCGCGGAAGACGCGGAGGTCGCGGCTCGGGTCTTCTCTGTACTCGGGCAGGATGCACACATTGCCAAAGCTACATCAGCGTTCTCCGCGCTTTCCGCGCCTCCGCGTTATTAAACTAAATAATCCGAATGCTCGAGGAAGTGTTTGATAGGGGATCGCTACAACGGAGACCTGCTGCCGGGC
>JBIIYC010000024.1:0-23304 GCA_044347025.1 Bdellovibrionota bacterium | reverse complement strand
CAACGAAGTTGCAGTCAAACTATCGAAATGCGCAACAGGAAGTCTTTTTTCACCACCCTGCTAGTGTCCACACCCCGTTTCTGACACAATCTCGCGACGTCGATTCCATCCTGAACGGCGCTTTTGAGGAGTCCGCGGCTCGATGGCCAAGCTTTATTTCAGATACGGCACCGTTGGCAGCGCGAAGACTCTCAATCTCCTGGCCGTTGCCCATTCCTACGACCAGCAAAATAAGAACGTCCTCGTGATGAAGCCTTCGCTCGATGACCGTTTCGGCGCGGAAGTGGTCAAATCACGGGCAGGCCTCGTACGAGCTGCTGATGTTCTCTTGCAGCCAGATACCATCTTTTCGAGAGACCAATTTACTGGTGTTTCCTGCATCTTAGTCGACGAAGCTCAGTTCGTGAGCAAGCAGGTAATCGACCAACTCCGAGCCCTGGCAATCGACCTCGATATCCCGGTCATCTGTTACGGCTTACGCTCGGACTTTCGCACGGATCTCTTCGAAGGCTCGCGGAGGCTCTTCGAGCTTGCCGATGAGATATCGGAGATTAAGACCACCTGCTTTTTCTGCAACAGCCGGGCGCTCTTCAACCTGAAGCTCCTCAACGGTCAGCCCACGGTGGAGGGGCCTTCAATCGAGCTAGGAGCCGAGGAGAAGTACCTTCCAGCCTGCGCGGGGTGCTATACCGAGAAGCTACAGGGCGCAGCATCAACATCGCCCGCCAATGAGGTCGATCGCGCGGCCTAACGGCGTATTGCGCTGCAAAACACGGCGCATCGCCGGTCGGCAGGCCCACTGCGGTCTCTACCCTACTCACACGAGAAATCAGCGCTGTCCGGCTGACCCTGATCATCTAATCGGTGCACGAAGAATACCCGTTTCCACGAAGTGTGGTGGATACGCTTCCCCGCAGAGGCGTAAAGGGCTATAACCCTTATTGTATTTTGCTATCGAGGAGTTCCGGAACATGAAAGTTGAGATGTTAATGCCGCAGATGGGTGAGTCGATCGCTGAGGCAACTATCGCCAAGTGGCGCAAGAAGCCCGGTGAGGCGGTACAGAAGGATGAGGTTATCCTTGAAATCTCAACGGACAAAGTTGATTCCGAGATCCCGGCGCCAGCCGCTGGCGTTATCGCTGAGCTTCTCTTCAATGAGGGAGATGTTGTTCCCGTTAAGACGAAGATCGCCGTGATCGACACAGAGGGCGCCGCTGGCGCACCATCAACGAATGGCGCTGCAGCGAAGAAGGAAGCAGCTCCTCAAGTGGCGGCTCCTGCTCAACCCAAGGAAGCGCCCGTAGCTCATGCAGAACCGAAGGAGGAAGGAGGACGATACTACTCACCTCTTGTGAAGGGACTCGCGGAGACGCACGGCGTCAGTCTCGCAGACCTCGATACCATCGCGGGTTCGGGTCAAGGTGGTCGCGTTACCAAAGAAGACTTCATGAAGTTCGTCGAGTCGCGCACTGCGAAGCCATCAACGCCGGCTCCAACTCCGAGCGTGCCGAGTGCGCCAGCAGCTCGACCTGCACCAGCTCCACAACAAAGTTCTGCCGATTGGGGCGCTGATGGCACCCGAGTTGTGATGATGGATGCGATGCGCCAAGCAATTGCAGACCACATGGTGCGTTCAAAGCACACATCGCCGCACGTATATTCGATTCAAGAGGTGGACGTCACCAACATCGCTAATTGGCGCGCGAAGCACAAAGGAGCATTCGAGAAGAGCGAAGGCTTTAGCTTGAGCTTCACCCCGTTCTTCCTTGAGGCGACCGCCAAGGCGCTTGAGCACTTTCCGTTTGTAAACTCGTCAATTGATGGAAAGCGTATCATCGTTAAGAAGCACGTTAACTTGGGATGCGCGGTTGCTCTCGGCAATTCAGGCCTCATCGTTCCTGTCATTAAGAAGGCGGAGGAGAAGAACCTGGTTGGCCTGGCGCGCTCACTTAACGACCTGGCTGCTCGAGCACGAAACAAGAAACTCCTTCCGGATGATGTAGCGGGGGGAACTTTCACCGTAACCAACCCTGGGGTGTTCGGCACAATTATCGGAACACCGATCATTAACCAGCCGCAGGTAGCTATTCTGTGCCTGGGTGCGATCAAGAAGCGTCCTGTCGTGATCGACGACATGATTGCAATTCGTCAAATTTGCTACCTGACATTGTCGTATGATCACCGTATCGTCGACGGTTCGCTTGGTGGACAGTTCTTGGCGTTCATTCGGGACTACCTAGAAAACTGGGATATGAATCGTTCGCTGTAATCTGAGAGCCATCGCGACGCGCATGCGAGTTATCGGCGGAACAGCGAAGGGTCGTCTCCTGAAATCAGTACCGGGCGACTCAACTCGCCCGATACTTGACCGTGTCAAAGCGCCGCTCTTTGATATGCTGCGCCCCCAGCTGCCTGGGATGTCGATGCTCGACCTCTTCGGCGGAACGGGAGCTGTTGGTATCGAAGCTCTCAGTCAGGGTGCTGAACATTGTGTTTTTCTCGACACAAACGCGAAGGCCGTAGCGACAATCAAAGACAATCTGGCGGCTACACACCTGTCTCAACGAGCGGAAGTACGGCACACCGATGCATTCGTGTATCTGCGGAACACATCGAAGAGCTTCGACCTCATCTTTGTTGCTCCACCACAGTACAAAGGTATCTGGATCGAGGCGATGCGTATTATCGCTGAACGTCCACATCTCGTCGCCGAAGGGGGCCAGATTATTGTGCAGATAGACCCCAAGGAATACGAACCCCTTGAGCTCGCGATGTTTCGAGAGGACCGGCAGAAGCGCTATGGGAATACGATCCTCGTATTCTATGTCACATCCGCCCCCATCCCTGCCGAGTGACCAAAGGTATCGATTGTACGAGAAACCCGTATCAATTGCTTCCACACCCGAGCCACATCCAAGAACTTCTCCAGATTTAGTTGCGTAGCGCCACCGCTTCGATATCCTGAGAGTATATATGCGAAGCCAAGGCGCATCCTCAAACCCGCACATCAACGCTCGGAACGCGATGCAACAGCTCTTCACCGCTGCGGCAGCTCGATTCGGAGGAATTGCACCTGATGACCTGCCCTCATTCGATCGAGCGCCATCGGGGGTAGACTGGATTTCCGCTACTCAAGGTACCGAATTTCTTCAACGGTTCAACGTCGTCGTAAAAAATCATATCGATTACCTGCCGGCCGAGGCGCGGCCTCGTGCGACCGATCTACTCGCTCAACCAAGGGATCTCTTCTCCAATCTTATGCTCGCTATTCGAGAACGAGATTCGAATCTAGACGCACTCGCACCGAACGCTTTGCTGATTGCAGCCCAAAACATCAAGGAGCAAAGCCCTGCGGGGTGTGCGGAGTTCGGGTCGGCGCTCTATCAGCAAGCCGCTGCGATATTTCAAGCCGCGGCGCAGTCTCGCTTACAAGCGCTCCCTGGCATCGCAAAGCGGCTCACATTCCTACCGACAGAGGCCCCTCCTCGGTTTCCGAAAGACTAGTCACATCCAGGCGACGTTTACCGCACGCCCACCGAATCAGATTTCGGTCCTTGCACGGTCAGCTCGTAGGTTCCGCCATGTAAGTATTCGATCTGCAGATGCGGCCCCTCGAAATTAACGCTCTTGACGTTCGTAGCCTCTCGACATCCAACGATATGCACATGGTGACCGAGCGATGAAGCCGCTTGGGCGAGAGAGTTCACAAAATTGTTTGCTCCTTCAGCACCGTTCTCTCCAGAGAAACACGAGATGAAACCGATATCACCGTTTGGACGCGCTAGTTGCGCGATTTTCGCGAGCCTCGCCTCATCGGCTCCCTGCAACTGCAGATCACGCAGAGCCGCGGGCTGTTCTTTGCGCAATCGCTGGATTGTGCTGTTGTATCCGAGTTCAAGCATGGCCGAACCGTGCTTCGAAGCCTGCGCACCGTGTCCAGCAATAATCACAGCATCGGCGCCGCGACTGAAAACTGTGCGAATCCTATCTCCGGCTTGGAATATCTCGGAGCAACGACCGCACTGAAAGTAGAGAACGCTGACTCCCCGCTTCATAGCTTCTTCAATCACAAGATTCACACTTGAGAAGGCTCCATTGGCATCTCCATTTGATGTGCACACCATGAGAATCTTATCGGTGAAGAGTGACGAATCGCCAATTTCAAGCCGACGTCGTCTTTCAACAATCTCAAGCAAGGCCAAAGGGGACACGCGAAAGGGATTTCCAATAGAGTAAGAATCCACGGCGGCCCGTAAAGCGTCTGCATACATTTTCCCGACTAATCCCACGCTGGAGTTAGGGTCTCCAGAGACCGCCTCGCGCGCGGCGGCTGACTCTAACCCCTCGGCTATCCGTGAGATAATATCTCTTCGCTCCGCCGGAGAAAAATGTTGAAACGCTCTCGAGAGGTGGTCCAAGCGCGTCGACATTCCTTGATCGTCCTTGAGCAGTCGGTGGGCTATTCGCTCACAGTCACGAGGATCCTGAATGCAGAGCCCCTCAAGATAGGTGTATGTAGCTCCACTGTTGGTAATTTTTTGAACCATCGGAATGGTGATAGTGCGACCCGGCTTGAGGCTTCTTACTTCACGCTCTCCATCGGCACAATTCAGCGCGATTAAGGTCTTGAGGTCGACCTTGAAACGCTCTGCGAGATACCAGAGTGTCTGGCCTTGCTGGAGTTGGACGACAACCGGGACGGGGTTGATTGCCGGATCGCGGTCCACGTCAGGCAGGGGGTATCCAGAGGGAATACATCGAATTTGAGAGCCGACAACGAGGGAAGTACTGGGGTGAATCCCGTTGATCATCGTAACTCGACTAAGCTCAAGCGAGTCGCCAACGAGTTTCTTGGCAAGTCTGACTAAAGAGACCTCTACAAGTAACTGCTTCGTTTCCAGCGTTGGTTGCGCCGCCTGCTGTTGAACCGTCCCACTATTTGCTGTTTTTTTGGTCTGGCTGATACCTGGGCCGCTTGGCACACCGGGCAGCCCAGACGTGCTCTCGTTGGCTTTATCACAGGCGATGAGAGCCGCAGAGGTTGCAACGACCTTAAGTGCATTTTTGACCTTGGCGACCACTTCCATACGACCGGAGCCACAAGCTTTGAGGCGGTTTAAGGGGTTATGGAGAAATCACGACTACAAGTCGCCTTACGCCCGTTCAGCCGCAGAATCCGTGATGTTACGACCCCTGGTACACCCTACCTGCGTCCCAGCCCCCTACTACGCCGACAACGCGGTTGGCGATGGCACATCCTACCCGTCGTGGGTGTCTTCCCGACTGATTCAACGTGGCATTTCCGAGCCGCCTATATTCTGAGCCCGAAGTTAGATCCCCTTTCGGGCGGCATAGGTAACGGCCTGTGCTAAGTCTTCGGGGGTGTCTACCTCGATGCAGGGTTCCACCAGGTTTCGTGGCACGATATGCACTTTGATCGATATGCCATGGGCAAGAGCGCGGAGTTGCTCAAGCCCTTCCCGCTGTTCCGTGAATGCTTTTGGTAGTGTCGCAATCTGGGCAAGGGTTGCGCGCCGGAAAATATAAAGGCCCATGTGCTTGTAACCCAGAGGATTCTCCGCTGTTACAACCTCATCGCCCGGAAAGTTTCTCCAGTGCGGGATCGGAGAACGAGAAAAATACAACGCACGCCCCTGCTCTCCGAGCGCTATCTTGACTGCAGCCGAACGTTCGTACTCATCCCGACTCAAGATCTCAGTGCCGATAGTTGCCATACTGAAACCTTGATCGGCTTCGGCTAACGAGGTGACGACTCCATCTATGACCGCTGGATTAACAAAAGGCATATCGCCTTGAATGTTGGCTACCAGATCAAACGTATGGCCCTCCCGTTCCAGGATTGAACACGCTTCAGCCACACGGTCCGTGCCAGTTTCATGATCCGAACGCGTCATTACATACCGCAT
This sequence comes from Bdellovibrionota bacterium, assembly GCA_044347025.1. Classification (GTDB taxonomy): domain Bacteria; phylum Bdellovibrionota_C; class UBA2361; order UBA2361; family OMII01; genus OMII01. The sequence goes on along the minus strand of JBIIYC010000024.1, from coordinate 17,376 downwards.
CCCCTTTTTATCGCACTCGGCCGCAATCTCCTGGTTATTGGTCGCTACAACGAGTGTGGAAATACAGGCACTCTGTGAAGCTTGTTGCCACACTCGCTCCACAAGAGTTTTACCTGCAATATCCTTGAGTGGTTTATTCGGAAAACGAGTACTTTCGAGACGAACGGGGATAACTCCCAAACACGATGTTTTGATCATGGAATAAGCTCCTTACTTCACAGCCCGCCATTACGCGGTAACCAGGATGCCTTAAGCCTCCCCCGTCAAAACTACTGCTTAGAGACTTCTATCTGCAAGTCGGCTTGTTATTTCTTTTGTGGTTCGCCCCATCAAAGATTCGCTCCACGAAGCTAGAAGCATTTCTAGCTCTCTCTTCATGTAGCCCTCGATGCTCGCGACATCTTCCATCACGACCTTGGCATGGAGCGCCAAGGCATTTTGCGCTAACTCAACAAGGGACTGCTGCCAGATTTGGTGCATCGTGTGAGAAGCATCGCAGATCGACAACTCTCTCCAGAACCTCGATTGTGCAAGAACACCTGCAGTCACGTTGTCAAGCTCGCGGATCTGCTTGCTGAAACCCTCTGCTGTCACGTAGGTCTGAGATCGCTCAAGAAAAGCACTTACGGAAAACGACACTCCATTAAGGACTGGTCTGCCGTCATCACTCGATGCCTCCAAAAACTGAAGAGTGGCAGCGCTTTGAACAAGAGCGTGCGTGGGCCGTTCACTCTGCCGCCCGGCCAGCGAAGAGAAGCAGATCTCATGCAGCCCCTGAAGTGGAGCTCGCGTAGGCAAGACAGGGTCCGAGTGAAAGAGCCTTACGACTGGCAATGAGGATTCTGGTACGCACATGATAATTAACTCCGACCGCTACTTTTCGTGGGCTCCCCGGGAAGGGGGAGAGTATAGCAGGATTCTGGGTCTAAGATAGTGATACGCAGCGCACCGAGGGTGTAAGATCCTGTAAGAATTGGGGGATAATAGACTACTTCCCTACCCTACCAACAAAGACAGTGGCCTAAAGTCACGCAGGCTGCACAACCGCCCATATCTCATCGAAAGATGTGAAATAGAGAGTGAACCGCGGTTTTTGTGAGTTGGTTTTGAAAACGAAATCTGCCAGAGCATACACAAGTTTCATCGCTATGGCCGTGGGCCTCTCTCTGCTTGTGCCCAGTCACCTAGTGGTAGCGTCCCCTGGTGGACCGAGCTGGGGTACAGACCGGCCGATGTTCGACACTTCACGCTGGAATGGCGGCGCTCAAGTCACACAAACGGTTCAACGCGGGATAGCCGCCGCCAACAATGCCCGCTCACAGGTGTCAAATTTCGCAGGGAATGCTGCTCAGCAGGCACTTACTAACTCGAACCTACCGACAAACTTGAACAACCGAATCGCCAACACAGCTCAACAGGTTGTGGGGAACGGCATGGCGAATATCGGCGCATCGATCGGCAACTCTGTAGCAGGAAGAGCCGGTGCAGTTGTTGGCTCCATGGCTGGCTCAAATATGGGCGCTCAGATTATGGGCGGCATGGGCAACAACCTCCGAATGCCCTCAAACATATCCGGCTTCGCTGCTAATGCAGCCCAGCAAGCGTTCGGATCGCCGATGCCACTGAACGGATTTCGCAGCTCACTCTCGAATACAGTGATGCGGGTAGCCGCAAACGTCGGAGGAACCGCGGGTGGGATGATCGGACAGGCCATCGGAGGCAATCTCGGAGGCGGCATTGGCGCTGCGGTTGGCGCAGGCGCAGCTCTCAACGCGGGGGCGCAGCTCTTGGGCGGCAACGGCCTAAACATGCAGATGCCCTGGAATTCAAGTAACCCTATTCCAGGCATGATCATCGGGTCCTGGCTCGGTAACGTGCTCTCCAACAGCGGGTTTAGTATCCCTCCGATTCAAATTCCGAGCTTAAGCCAAGGCGCGAACGGCGCCATCAACGGCGCGATTAACGGAGCAGTTGGCGGGGCTGTCGGGGGCGCTATCGGATCGATGATTGGTGGCGGCAACGTGGGCGGCGGCGCGATCTCCGGCGCGGTCGGTGGAATCATTGGTGGCGCTCTGGGTGGCTCAAGCATGGGCGGTATGGGCGGAATGGGAGGCTCGGGCGGCATGGGCGGCATGGGCGGCATGGGCGGCATGGGCGGCATGGGCGGCATGGGCGGAATGGGAGGCTCGGGTATGGGCATGGGTGGGATGGGGTCGATAGCCTCTGGACGCTCCGGTCCTGATGGTTTCTCTCAGATTATGCCGCGTGGCAGCATGATGCCAACGATGCCGAATCCAACGAACGGCGGAATGCAGAATCCTTTTGGGGGCCAAAACGGCAATCCTTTTGGAAATATCGGTAACACCTTTGGAAGTGCAGTTCTCAACGTGGTCGTACAATCAGTGCTGCAACAGTTCGGCTTGTCGAATGGCGGTTTTGGTCAAGGCTTCGGCGGAGCCTTCGGCAACATGGGATCAGTTCTCGGCTCCGTGGGACAAGGTTCGTCTCTCGGTAATGTCATTCCAGGAACCTTCACAAACGCAATCGTCAACCGTGTTGGAGAGAGCACATATGGCGTCCCGGGAACTGAGAACGGCAACTTTGCTTGTGCGTGGGTCGTAAACGACATTTATAGGCAGGTTACTGGCCGGACGATAACTGGAACGTTTGGAAGCGCCGGAAGCAGTAACATGCTCGTTAAGGACACCATCGGAGCCATGCAAGCAAATCCGCAAGCATTTCGGCAGGTCACTCAAGCTGAGGCGATTAACAGTGGCAGGGACTACATAATTGCGTCAAACTATGACTACGGTGCAAACGGCTCGCACATCGGCTGGGCGAACGGCAACACCGTGTGGAGCAACTCATCTGGTAGAGCTTCTATCCAGCAGAACTACTCTGCTGCGACCTGGGAGCGGCAGTATGGCAGAACTCTTTACTTCATTCCCCAATGAGCCAGGAACATTAGAAACATGATATCGTTAAGGAAGTCTCTCGTAGCACTTGTGTCTATCTGTGTGACTCACATTGGGAGCGCTCACGCGGCACCCGTAACGAGGAAAACTATCGTTGAATCAGCTGCGCCGAAAATCATCTTTCGAGTCGTATCTGCGAGCGATGGAGAGGCCTCCTGGTATGAGATACAAAAGTTTGAACCAGCCACCCAAAGAACCGAGCTTCTGGCGCAGGATCAGCAACTATTCACAAACAAGCAAAATGATGGTGGCCCCTCAGTTCCTTCGGAAAACAAACATGCATTAGCCCTCGGTTATGCAGACCAGGTAATCAAGGCCGCGGGGGGCGTTTCGGCGTTTACCAAATCCCTTGAAACCTATCCGCGCTATGGCGTTCCCCTACCCACAGGTCTCCTCCGCCAAGCCCTAACGGAGCGGGGAGTCTCCTTTCCCTCGACATCGCCGTAACTATCCGCTTGGCGTTCTCGAGCAAAACCAGCGAGACAACAAGGTCGAGCTGTGCCACTTCATGGACATGCATAGCCACAGCCATACCATCGCGGTATCCACAACAGCCGAAAACCTACATACGCCTCACATGGAACTGAAGAAGAAAAGGCTCATCGGGGAAGCAAGTGGGTGCCAATGACTGCTGATGGGGCATACCCCATTATTTTCAGCGATACATCACGTCCGAAAACACCAATGTTACCTACTCGATTTCACGAAGAGCCGAGAAAAACAACTGCTGCACTACCGGGCTTCTACAGCTTCACCACCCTGCTACTAGGAGCACTTGTGGCCAGAACATTCAACGCTCCGCTTTCCCCGTTAAGACCACGACACCAACAAAGACATACTTGTCTGCTGCTTGTGGGCGCGCCCTCTTTTTACCCCCGACTTTGCCTGTGCGATTCATCACTACCACGTGCTCGCGCTCTTGGTAGGGTGAACCAGTCGCCGGGGAGGTGGTGATAGGCGTCGAGTTCGCGCAAGATACGAGCACGAGCCACACTCCTCGAATCCGCAATTCCAAGCACCGCTAAGACCTGGCTCGGCACATCAGACTGTTTAATCGCGCACGCATTTTTCACAACCAGATCGATTGCTCCTAACAGCTCCTCATGACAAATCCAATCAAGTGTTCGCTCCCTCATAAAGACACGCTTCCGTACCCCCACCTCAGCGCTCTGACCGCGTGCTACCAGAAATTCTCCATCCCGCTGAATCTGCCCAGAATTCAGAGCGTGCCGAAGTCCATCATTAAACCGCCGCTCTGCTTCAGATGTTAGATGTGCTCCTGCCAACAGCCGGAACTGGACCTCCTCGCGATGAACCGGCGATTCCACAGCAACGACTTCACACAACAATCGTGCCACTACTGCCGGCGTCGCATTGTCCAAGCGAATCGCACGGGGCCACGTTATCCTGGCCTCTCGATATGCGGTCAATCGGGATTGTCCATCAAGCACTTCGACCGAAGAGCGAACCACGCCCCGGCGCCTCGTGATACACCCGACCAGAGGAGAAGGACGACTTTCGGGAGCGCGCAACATTTTCTTGATTGACTCAACCACCTCACCTCTTCGAGTCAACAGATCACACGTCCATACCGTTGCAATTGACCATCCACGCTGCTCAAGCTCCGCCGGCATCCAGGTGAGGCGCTCTGCTCTAAGCCCATCTTCGCTCGAGTTGGTTCCATCAAAGATTATTCCAAGCGCATAGCGCGTAGGATCACTGCTATCTCGTACTGCAAGATCTATCGTCACTCCATTCTGTCCAACGTTACGCTCGACCACATATCCCTCAGATTCGAGCGCCTCGCGCATCAGAGTCTGTTCCGACGTTTCCTTCAGCGTATCACCTGGATGTGCTACACCACCCGGCATTCGACTACGGGCTTTCTCAAGATACCGACGCAAATGCTGAACACCCACTGGCCGTTCTTCACCACCCAACTGTTCAGGTTCAATCGAAGAAAACAATCGGCACTCCCAACGCGCTCGTGTCATCAACACATTCAGACGTCGCTCCCCACCAGCGACGCCAAGCGGCCCAAACTGATAGGAGAACTTGCCTTGGTGGTCCAGGCCATATCCGATGCTGACAAAGATTGAATCCCGCTCGTCACCTTGCACATTCTCCAGACTTCGTACAAAGAACGTTCGCGAAGAATGATTTTCAAATAGCACTTTTCGCGCCTCGGGGTCGGTGGCAAGCCTATCATCGACTCCTCGCGCAATTAGTTTTGCTTGTTCTTGATTAAATGCAACCACCCCAAGACTTCGTCCGGGAAAGTCCCTCGTATGTTGCATGACTGCGTCAACCACGGCATCCGCCTCTTTTTGGTTAGTCGCTGCACCTCCGCGATCGTACACGGCATTATCAATTTTGCGGTATGTAAGCCCCTCGCTCTCAACGCCTATTCGAGGAGAGGGGAATGCCTGCAGCTTGTTGAGGTAGTGAAGCTCACTCGCCAACGAAATGAGGCTCGGGTCCATACTGCGACGGTGTTTATCAAGCATTACCCGTGGTATGCCGCTCCGCTCCGCGGCTGCAAGAATGCTCTCATCGAGAAGAACTCCCCTCTTCCCCGCCGCTACATCGATGCTACTCGGCTCGAATCCACGAGCAGGTGGCATCTGATTGCGGTCACCTACGACGATAATCTGTCTCGCTCGAGCTACTAGTCCTAAGGCATCGAGGGGAGCCATCTGACTTGCTTCATCAATGATCACAGTATCGAATTCCACCGGGGCATCCGGTGGCAGAAAACGCGCCACCGATTCGGGGCTAGCACAAAATACCGGCTTGATAGCCTGCACGGCAGACCCAGATTCCATCATCAGGGTTCGGATTGAACAGTGTCGGCTTCGCTTGCTTAGCTCACTACCCAAAAACCCTGCCTGACCACTATTCATCGCAGTCGGCATTCGCGACCATACCTGACATTCGAGTCTCTGAGTCGTGGCATGAAAGAGGTCCGCGACTGCCCTGTGATAGTCACGCACCAGATTTTTTGGATGATCGGTCCCTGGACGTTGAAGCTCAGGATGCGTAGCAACATGCTCCTCAATAACTTTGGAGAGCCAGGTCCACCGCACAGACGCCAACAGTGCCGGCTTGGCCTCAGCCCACTCTCGTAGCACGCCTTTGGATACAAGCATTCCCTGCTCTGAAAGCTCTTCACAGAGAGCGTTCAACTCAATAATGGTGCCAACTGTGGCAAACCCCAATCCTAGCTCCTCAATGCGACCACACCACGCATCCAACGACACTGCGTTCATGGCTGCGATTTCCAGCGTAGGATCGAGACCAACACGCTCTACGCACTGCTCTAGTACGCGTTGAGCCGTGGTCAACGCCTCGTTTGTAGTATCCAGGAGCTCATACACTGGAGAACGATCCGAAGCTCCCTCAAGGGATTTGAGTACCTGCGGCAGATAAGGGCTATTGGCGAAACGAGTCGCGAAAGCTTCACTAAAGTGTACGACCGAGCAAAGTATCTGCGGATCGGTATCCGCCCCTCGCCACACCGACTCTCCGAATATCTTCAGCATCTCCGGGCTCTCTAGTTGGGCCCGCAATTGTTGCACCTTAGAAATATCCTCCAGAGCTTTTGACCATGCACCCAACGAAGGCACCGATCCCTTGATATAGAGCGCTCGGACCGAGCTCCATACTTTCCAGTATTTGGGCGATAATGCGTGCTTCCACCGAGGTGCGTCTTGCTCCATAATTCTTGCGAGGCCTCGACGAAGCTCCTCTACGTGAGAGCATCCCCACGCCTCTTCGCGAAGTACTCCGCGCCATGCATCGCGGATCTCCGAGATCTGTCGTAACATCTCGAGAACTGATTTTTGCTGTGCTAGGTGGGCCGCTCCTCTGCCTCCCTCACTATCCGCTACCTTCGCCGAGAAAACCGCCTTCTCGTTGTCGCGCACGTAACGAATCACATCAAGAACCTGTCGCACTTCCGTCACAGAGCAGGTTTCTGGCAAACCAGACTTCTGAAGGAGTGTATCGATATTCGCCTTGGCAGTACGCATCTGAGTCAGTCCAGTAGCGAGGGCCGCCTGTATACGCGATCCCTCCTGCGGTAGCGGATGAGCTACGAGGATAGACTCGAATAGTGGATGCCGAGCGAGGTCCTGTCCCTCCTGTAAGATCTGCTCGATTCTTTCGCACAATCCGAGAATCTTCTGATATGGATCCGCGCTCAAATTCTGAAGCCCTGTTGCCGTCAGATCCAGAAGTCTGGGACCGGATCGCTCAGCGGAAGTCCAGATACGGGCTTGCTCACCTACTGCGTCATGGAACGAGATCCCTCGAGTGGGGATAACTCTGGAAACTGCCCTCTGGTGCCTGTGAATCTTACTTTCCAATTCTCGTACCCGGATTCTAATGGCATCGTAATCGACTTCAGCAGGGACATCTCGATTTTTCGCATCGCGAATACTTTTCATCACGCTACTACGCGAGACGTCAGCCGCATGGAGGTCTAACATCACGTGGCCCATGCCGATCGACTCAAGATTACTCTTGATTACCTCGAGGGCAGCGGCTTTTTCAGATATCAACAGAACTCGCTTACCGCGAGCTAACAGCGAGGCCAGGATATTGGTAATCGTTTGAGACTTCCCTGTACCTGGGGGGCCCTGTATGACCACATTTTCTCCGTTCGCTGCCCTCGATATCGCCTCAATTTGAGATGCATCAGCCTCAACGACTAACTGCTGCGTGCACATTGACTTGATTGGCTCGCTCCCCACCGTTGACACGGGCGACGGAGTTCCTGCAAAGATCTGCTGCACAAGCGGGTTATCTTCAGGCTTGCGACCTGCTGGCCAACGATTCGAATCCAAATCACCGTACAGGAGCATCCCCTCAAAAGAGAGCGGAGCAACCAAACATATCGAACAATCCAAACTCACCCGCGGATCTCTCGCAGCAACTTTTGCCACTGCTGCGACATAGCTGGAATAGTCAAACGGTCCAGTGGGATCTATCGATGGAAGATCTAAACCAAATTCTTGCTTAAGTTTCGCCGCTAATGCCTCGTTTCGCTCAACCGGAATATCCGCTAATCGTAAACAATAATCCCCTCTTCCCTCTCGGTCGATGTGCACAGGAACGACAACAAGCGGAGAACGCATTTTGGTTCCCTTTTCATCACTCCAGGTGAGCACTCCTAAGACGAGATGGAGTGAATGAATCCCCTTCTCATCTCTCTCCTGTCGAGCCCGCTTTACAGTCCGGTCGAGGCGATGTCGGAGATTCGCTTCGGTGTACGGGGCTACGATCGCGGCCGGCCCCTCCTTGCCTCGAGGTCCGCTCTGACTATAGGTATCACCAGCGGTCGCCAACTCGTATTCGGATGAACGTGGTTCGAGTGTGCCATCGTAAGGGAAATCGCTTTCCATCTGGGCATCGCCCAGTTCAGATTGCGCACCTGGGAGGTACGCGGCAGATGCTACAAGTGGGATATTCTCCGATACATCATTCAGAGCCTCGTGCACCATCGCAAGAGCATCCACCGGCAACGAGTCTGCGGCAGAACGCCACGGAATACCTTTTGGAGAGTTGAGTAATCGCTCATAGAGGGCGCCTGGGTCTGTTTCAACGATCGCAATTCCTTGTTCTCCTCGATCCCGGAGATTGATAAGTCCGTTACGTGAACTTGACGAAAGAATCTGCGTACGAGCTTCCTCGATCGTATGGACGGTTGGCGATTTCGGCGTGACCAACGCGAGCGGAGACGGCTGCACGTCCGCTGACCTACTCCCTGCGATATCCGCGCTGGACGAGCTGCACTCTGAGCCATCATCTTCAATCTGCCTACTAACGATCCCCATGTACTCCTCGCCTGTGCGTTCGTGGGCTTACCTGACAGGGTGGTGAAAAAAGACTTCCTGTTGCGCATTTCGATAGTTTGACTGCAACTTCGTTGGAGCCGCCGAAAAAATCCTCAACGTATCTCAGAGGATACGCCTCCGGTTTTTTCGTCATCTCCGCCTTGTTTCGTCAAAACTCTCAAAATGCTCACGACGGAACCCTTTTTCACCACCCTGCTAAAGTGGGGCACAACCACTCTCCGGTGGATGCGACAAATCCAAAGTGAAAAGAATTTGGTTTATTCGTCGGCGATCTGTGATTACAAGTCAGAGCCACAACGAATAGTTCGGCAACACAGAATCCAGCATTTGTTGCTGACCTGGTACCGCTTCACTCAAGACATCCCGGCGAAATGATACCTATTCTTCAAAAATTACCGGTCGGACGAGGGTTCAGACAAAGAAGCAGGGAAGCTTCAGCGATTGTGGTATACCCGCGATCCTGGTGGTACGCTTTCAGTGATCCACACGTTACCGCCAACAACACTGCCAGCTCCAATAACGGTGCTACCTCCTAGAATCGTAGCGTTCGCATAAATTACGACATCACGCTCGATCGTCGGATGCCGCTTGGTGTTGGCCATCTCTTTGGCCACACTCAGCGCACCAAGCGTGACGCCCTGATATACCTTAACATTATCTTCAATGACGGTGGTCTCACCGATTACGATACCGGTTCCGTGATCAATCACAAAACACCGCCCAATCGAAGCCCCCGGGTGAATATCGATACCGGTGAGACGATGCGCGTGTTCCGCGATCATCCGTGGAACCACGGCGACCCGCTGCTGATACAACCAATGAGCTATTCGATACACGGCGATGGCAAAGAACCCCGGATACGCGACGATAACTTCATCGACACTCGTGGCCGCCGGGTCTCCCCGAAAAATAGCCTGAGCATCTTCCAGAAGCAGCTCGTGAAACTGCGGTAGCTCTCCAATAAAGCCCCGAGCCAACTCGCCACAGGCCACGCCGTTCGACATCCCCGGCGAGCAAAGATCTCGAATGCCCGCACCTATCGCTTCGACTTCTCGCACAAGCATCGATCTATCGAACTGCTGGCCACGCGACAGCTGGGGGAAAATAACCCGAAGGACCCCCTCCACCAGACCTGGAATACGCGAGGGGTCCGGCGAGTCGCTCGCAAACCCGGCTCTAATAGCCATCAACCGGTCAACAACTGAGTTCGTATCGTGGGTCATAAACGAATCCGGGGGATACTCGTGTCTCTACAAAATACGCACGCCCGTCGAGGCAACAAGGCAGCCTCCAAAAGTGTATCGGGTTCATGCCGGAGCGTCCATGCACCATGACGGGTCATCAATCCAGAAACTCCCGGCTAGCCGACAAAATCCCCCATCGAACCAAGATTTTAGCATAACCGCTGCGTTTCCTGTATTGTGATGGGATGGCGCCCGAATCAACCCAACAAAGCCAGAGGACCGACCTCCTTGGACTCTTCAACCTCCAGAAAGCACCCGCTTGCCTCGACGGACTTCGAGCGCCGGCAGGCTCCTTTAACCTTGAACTAGCTCTCCCCCTAGCCCAACAGGGACTTATCAAGTTTGACACGGAAACTGGGATTATCTTTCAGACGTGGGAGGAGTGGAACATAACGCTGACTCAGCAGGGTCGCGACCTACTCGCCTCCCCTCCCTCAGAGTCCCGCACCAGCCAATCTGGATCTGAACAAGTGCCTCACAACCCGATAGCTTAGCCGTACGGTTTTGCGGTACAACCTACCCGAGCACACGGTACACCCTACCAGGTAGTCGAGTTGTGCCCTGCCTCTGGAGACATTATGCCTGCAATCGGAACCCCTCTCTCCCCATCGGCTACTCGCGTTATGCTGCTGGGCTCCGGAGAGCTCGGCAAAGAGGTTGCCATCGAACTTCAACGATTCGGTGTGGAGGTGATCGCTGTCGATCGCTACGCGCACGCACCAGCGATGCAGGTTGCTCACCGCTCGCACGTCATCTCGATGCTCGACAGCGACGCGCTGCGCCACGTCATCGAATTGGAAAAGCCACACCTCATCGTTCCAGAGATCGAAGCCATAGCAACCGATGTCCTACTTGAGGTCGAGCAAGCCGGAACCAGGGTGGTTCCCACCGCTCGAGCAGCCAAGCTCACCATGAACCGAGAAGGTATCCGCCGACTCGCCGCAGAGGACTTGGGCCTCCCAACATCCCCGTATGTCTTTGTGGAAACCGAAGATCAACTGCGCGCCGCAATCACCACTATCGGACTCCCCTGCGTTGTTAAACCGATTATGAGCTCCTCCGGCAAAGGGCAGAGCGTCATCCGTCAAGAATCGGATATCTCAAAGAGCTGGCAGTACGCGCAATCAGGTGGCCGAGCAGGCGGTGGGCGCGTTATCGTTGAGGGTTTCATCGATTTTGATTACGAGATAACCCTCCTGACCGTGCGACACCGCGGGGGCACATCGTTCTGCGATCCGATCGGGCACCTCCAGATCGATGGCGATTACAGAGAGTCGTGGCAACCGCACCCGGTATCGCCAAAGGCACTCGCTGAGTCACAACGAATCGCAGCAGCGATCACCGAAGCGCTCGGTGGCTACGGCATCTTCGGCGTCGAGCTCTTCATTAAAGGCGACGCCGTCTATTTCAGCGAAGTATCGCCACGTCCGCACGACACTGGACTTGTGACCCTGATCTCACAAGAACTCTCTGAATTCGCCCTCCACGCGCGCGCTATCCTCGGGCTTCCCATTCCAGAGATCCACCATACCCAACCCAGCGCCTCGGTAGCTCTACTTGTCGATGGGCACTCGCAGAACATCACCTATACATCTGTCGAGAGGATTCTGGCTGAAGCTGGAACCGGACTTCGACTCTTTGGAAAGCCAGACGTGAACGGCCACCGCCGTATGGGAGTGGTACTCGCTCGTGATACGGATGGCATCGAGGCAGCTCGGGAGAAAGCCCGTCGAGCTGGTGCATGCTTTAGCTACAAAATTGACTAAAACATAATACATCCGGACTTTTAGCGTATTCGCGAGCGCCACACTTCCCACTTTACAAGCGGCCCAATCCTACATAACCTCTCCCCGTAAAACAAAGTTCGAGAGGCTTCACCATGGCTCCATCCCAACACGAGCAATGCCGCAACACAATTGCACTCACGTTAGGAATCTCCCCAGCCGCCAGAGAGATCTCGATGCTCTCAACCCTTCTCGGTGGTCTCTCTGGGATCTCAGTTCGCGGGTCTTCGCTCGTTATCCCGTTGCCCTCGCACCTGGTGCGAGCTGACATCGAGCCAACGCTGAACCAGTTGCCAGGAATTACCCTCAATGGAGATGCAAGCACGATCATCGCTACTCGCTCAGTGACGAGCTCGCCCGAAAAGCCGTTATCACTGGAGACGATATCTCTACCACCTATTCCGCCGACTGGCCCCGTGGAGTCGCCCTCAACTGAGGTACTAGCTCCCAAGCAAGCACGATCCGACCTCACTCCAAAGCCCGTCAACGAACGAACTCGACAGAGGACCTCCCAACTCCTTGAGACTCTGGGACTTAGCCTTGCCCAAACTCCCAACTATAGTGCGGTGCTCAGCGTGCTCGACAAAGCAGGTACCTTCCGTATCCGGGAGACCAAAAATACCAGTAGTGACGGCTTTATTATCATCAGCGTTGAAACGCGTAACGAGGCGATGGCGTTGTTAGAGGGGCTCGGCTTTACTCAACTCTCTTCTGCTCGCGGAAACCTCTGGGCAGGTCAGAGCTATCAACGGGTGTGCCACGACTCTGACACCAAAGCCACGGCTAACATCGCTCACACATCGCATGCATGTGAAATCACGATTGAGTATGGGGAGCCCCTCATCGAATCTCGAGCAATCGTGCGTCAATTCAGGGCTCTTGGGTCAAGTGGAGCGGTTGACTGACCGCCTTCGCAGCTCCTAATCTTGCGCGCTCAGTCCTTGCAGTGGAGCCTCTGCAGCGATCTGACCCAGAATCTCTGAAGCCGCGGCTTCGACAGCTACTAACCAATCAAGCCCAGTATGGGTTGCCTGATAGCGCGTAGCCTCAGGAACTCGCGAGTCGGACGAAACCGACAGTACATACTCTGTCGGGCTCCCCGTTATACGCCGTCCGTGGAATCCCAACGTCACGAGCAACCCGCGGCGATGGAGCTCAAGCTGCAGTTTCCGCAGCTGCGGAAAGAGCTGTGACCGCCCAGTATTGGGACTCTCCCATCCGTATCGTGCCCCACAGAGCTTTGCAAATTGGATACGCTGCACACGAATCAACTCAAGATCGGCGTCAAACCGCCGAGGCTTCCCAACGAATCGCTGCGAAGCAGAGATGCGACCATCGACACACCAGATACTCTCAGCTACACCACCGTGTGCAAGTCTGGTAGTGGAGGATGCCTGCATCGACAAGCTTCCACCAGTCACAGCGCACTCGATGAGATCCTCAATAAGCTCTGGACGATTGGCCACTATCCACTGCGCAGCCGCACGTAATTCCCGGGATACGCCGATAAAACGGGAAAATATGAGGCTTGAAAGAACGGGCACCATTGACCTGCTGTTGGCTTCTATCTTGTACATCAGATACTCGACCAACTCTGCCGGCAACTTCCCTGCATCTCGACAATCCGCGATAAACGACCGCAACTCCATCGACGAGAGGGCTCCATTCTGACGAAGTGTCGCCAAGCCATCCTCTACCAAGGATGAGTACTTTTGGTCACCTTTCCTGCGAATCCGATCTCTCTGTCGCTGCGATATCTCACCAATAAAGCCCTCAATCTCTTCATGCGAGTAGAGCGGGGGCTCACCCTGAGCAAAGCGAATAAGCTGTTGCAGATTTACGCAATCAACAAACTCGCGCAGTGGCGCCGACATCCGAAGGTATGCCGAGAGATGAAGTCCGGCGTGCGGAATTGGCGCTGACGAATACTCACGCCGGTGCAGTAACCGGATACGATGTGAATTGCCATCTACGAGGTGCTGGTCGATATCGTTTCGACTCTTGATGTTTCCCGCCTTTAATTGCTGTCCCAGATACCGACTGAGTTCAGGCTCCGCCTCCGAACACCCCTGGTAGATCAGCGGAATGTTGTGCGCGGCCGCCAAGTTCGCAACCCCTTCCAGCACTTTGCATGTAATCTCTTGAGTAACGATACGCCCCAAGAGCTCCTCGGGCTTAAATAGCTCCCACGAGCCGTCCGGCTGCAGCAGAAGACCGTGCTTCACATCCGCAAACACCACGTCTCCCCGCTGACGACGATCTGTATACAACGCCAGGCCAAGCTGAGCTGCTGCAACAAGCGAGAGATCCACGTTTGAATCGGGGACATGCGGAGGCATCAGAGGAGGAAGATCGCCAAAGTGCCGTTGCGCTACTTGCACATCTGAATCCACACACAGTCGACAGAGAGAAACGCTTCGATCCACCCCCGACACCGCAATGGATGCAACCAACGACGGCGTTGGCTGCTGGTCGTTGTATCCGAGCTGCGTCTGCCCCTGAATCGGGCAAGCATATCTCGCCTGCCGTAACTTCTCCCACTCATCGCGAGAGGTAAACTTGCAGAGAAAAAGCTCCGAAAAAAGCGGGAGTGCCCCGGGGTTAACAACAGCCAACGAGACGCGGTAGCCACCATCCGTTCGCTCGACGGCAATCGCGTTTTCGTGTCGAACAGTCTCTGAGCCATCAAGCGCGACGAACGGTGCCCCCGCACCTACGATCGGACCCGAGAGAACCCCATCCTTTGCATTGCCACCTGCCGCTTCCGAATGAAACTCTTTGCTCAACATCGCCAACCTGCTGTAACTGCCGACGGAGCAGAATAGCAGAACGCGACAGAAAACGTAACACTATCTGATATTCCGCTGAAATAAGGCGTATGTTACGAGCGCGATGCTGTGGCTTGGCACAGCTCGAAACCTTGCTCTATTGTCTTTAGAACATCCCTCCACTCATTCGACCCTGTTTCGACGTCGTAGGAATGAAGCTGCTGATGTACCCTGGATGGACCTGCGTTTGGGGGTATAACAACCTGAGTTCGGGTGAGAACCCGGATCTTCTCGACATCTCCAGATGCACCGAGGGTCAAAGAATAACTCCTCCCCCAGCAGGCAAGCGGATAAAACTCGGCCCAGGCTGGGCGCTCGCCAACTCGCTCGTAGAATAACGTCCCGTTCGATAGACTCAATCGAAAGAGCCCATCTTGCCCCGGGGATACCACTAACGCCCGCAAAGGATCGCTCTCCGATGCTGCAGAAGGTGTGGATGCTACGTGTGATGTCATCATTCATCCGTACTTATCACGATTGGCTCATCGACGGAATTAGTGGGTAGTCGCGGGGCAGAGCTACGGCATAACCCGCTGAGTTTCCAGCTAAAAACGAGGTTATTACGTGCACGTGGTCGTGCGCGTGAACGTGAACGGCCTGATATCATCAAAAAGCACCCACTAAAAACGTCGAAGACCCTCACGAGTTTTGGAACGAGTGAACCACAATCAGGCCCCTCCCATCCTCTCCATGCGAAACAAGCAATATCGTGCCGATACCGTCTACAGATCACACAAACGAACACCCAATTCAGCCTGCAACACAGTAAGGGGAAGGCTATCCCGCAGGTCCATGGTACCGTGCACAAACGAGAGTACGACACTCAGGTCCAGGTCACTTCGCTCTGCAATTTCCTCGCATACCGCCCACTCCGACACCCCCCGACGCTGCGCCAACACTGCGATGCGCGCACCAACAACCTCCGCAATCGCCTCCCGGGATTCAGGCTCTCCACCCAGAAAGGTATCGAACGTGTTGCCTGGTATGCACGTTAACGCCCGCAAGGGATCGATGCTTTGGTCGATTTCAGACGATGGAAGAGTTTGAGGTTGTGCAATACGAGGGGCCATGAACGTGTCCTTGAAAACACCGCGTGTAGTTTTGCCCTACCGAGATCGGATGTCAAAACAAAACGGCATACTCCTCGTTTTGGAGGTCAGGATGTGCGGAGTTACGGATATTGCGTGCGGCCGGTACCGCCAGCGCCGGTTCCTGCCCCACCTGCTACTGAGATCGTTCCGCTGTTAGAGAACGTTCCTGATACTGTCAGAACTATCGTTCCTCCGGATCCGCTACCACCGTAGCGGGCTCCGTTGTTGTTCCCGATTAAGCCCTTAGCTGTCACCTGGGCACCGGTAGCGAGTGTCATCGCATTCGCGACTATCTTGATCGCGCCACCCCCGGCACCACCACTATAGGTGCTGGTGGAGTAACCGCCGCCCGATCCCAAGTACAATTTAGTCGCAAAGTCACCAGCTCCGAATGCGTTGCCCCCGATGTTACTTCCAACGGTTGTACCCGCCGTGCCATACCCGCCACCCGCTGCTGTACATCCGGCAGAGCATCCCGTGGCCCCACCACCTCCTCCTCCGCCATTGGCGGTTGTGAGGTTTGCGCCGGGACCTGCATCGCTTCCTCCTTGATATCTAGAAGTGGTGCCTCCAGCGTATCCGAGCCCATCTACGTTGATCTTTCCGCTGGCTCCTACGGTGAGGGTACCGTTTACGGTAAAGATGAGCTGCCCGTTGCCAGGAGCAGCGGCATTCGTCCATGTTGAGCCAGAGTAGAGAGCGTCATGGGGGTTTGTTGACAGCGTACCGTTTGTCACATTGACAGTTCCAAATGTGGTATTGCTCAGTAAGCGCAGTGTGGCGCTGGAGGTAATATCGAGTTGATTGATGCTAACGCCGTTAGCTATGGTGAGAGAGGAGTTGGCACTATTACTCACTACGATGTTGTTAATTCCATCTCCCGCCGAAACAGAGAGATCCATACCAACGATACCGTTAATGTTGAGGTTGTTGCTACCATCTTTAAGCGCTGCTATCGGGACGGAAACCCGGCCCAGGCCCCCAAGGGGACCAACTGTAGCTCCTGCGGCTGATATGGAGCCACCAGAGTTCGTCAGAGAGTTCGTACTGAGAACGATAGTTCCACCGGACCCGCCGCCACCGTATGTTGCTCCATTGTTATTACCTGTTAATCCTTTTGAGGTAATCTGCGCCCCACTTGCAAGGGTAATTGATCCAGCCGAGATCTTCATAGCGCCTCCACCGGCGCCACCATTCCAGCCAGAGCCAGATCCTCCGCCAGATCCCAGGTAGAGCTGACTTGTAAAATCACCAGCTCCGTAGAGCTCACCAACAAAGCTGGCGAGCCGTTGAGTGCCGAGGGTGCCGTAACTCGCGCCAGCTCCACTCGTACCTGAGCCACCACCACCACCATTAGCGGTTGTGCCGCTTCCTCCTGGATTCGGATAGCTGCCACCTTGTGTTTTTGTGGCGGTACCGCCGGCGTATCCGAGCCCATCCACATTGATCCTTCCGCTCGCTCCAACGGTTAGGGCGCCGTCGACGGTAAAAATGAGCTGCCCGTTACCGGGCGCTGGTGAGGTCGACCACGTTGTCGCATCGGTGTAGGTGTTTGCATACGGATTTGTTGAGAGCGTGCCACTTGTTACATTGACC
>JBIIYC010000023.1:0-23367 GCA_044347025.1 Bdellovibrionota bacterium | reverse complement strand
CTTTAATGCTAATGGCTTGAAGGTCAACGATGACAACGACGACAACGACAATGACAACATTGGTCGTGCCCTTGCCCGGAACTTCTGTCTCCTTTTTCATTCCTGTTTTATTTGAGCGTTTTAAGCCACCCCCCGAGCATCCGGCCGATCTCGTCGATCTGCTCCTGAATTGCTAGGTAGAGCTTCTTGTTGATCGTCTTTGTGTCAGATGCCAGCTGTACGCGAAAACGAGAGAGACTAGAGCGGATCGGAGGAGTGAGAAGAGGATAAAGCGGGGTGAGAGCGCTGTTACCAGGCTTGCCCGTGAACACCTCTTCGATAGAGCCGCGAAGCCAACTAATATGCATCCACCGCTGAATGCCGAAACCGCGATAGCGGCGAGAGGAGAGAGCCGAGCAACCGCTTCGCCCTCAAAAATCCATCCAACGCTCGAGAGGAGCGAGGCACCGAGAGTCGCGACGATTCCAAACATGAAGCGTTCCTGAGATGGTGCGTTCATTGAGGGAGGGTCGCATGGTGAGCGGGGAAGTGGAAGGGGGAGCTGCGTGGGTAGCGGTATTGAAAAGTTGGCGCCCGCGATATACCGAACAAAGGGGGCGGCATTTACGGGAGGCATTGGTGTCCGGAGCCGGTCACGGTGCCGCTACCGGTTTAGATGCTCATGCTCCACATCTGCTCACGGTCGTCGCCCTAGCACAAGTGCGGTATGGGGCGCGGGTGTCTCTCGACTGTTCGTGTCGGGTCGTTCAGATCAAGGAAATCACTCAAATCGTTAGTACGTCGCGCCTCAAGTTCTGCAGCGACGGCCCTTCCTACCTCGTCAGGAATAAGGATTTACTTGTGTCGAAGATATGCCAGCTCGACTGAGCTTACAGCCCACATATAACGCAGCAAAATACTCCCCAGTTCGCCTCCTATAACCTAGAAGGCTGACTAAGAAACCATACGGTCGGCGGCTATGATACGATCGATTTCAAGGACCGTAAAATAATGGCGTCACGTGCTCGCTCGAACGAAAAACCACAAGCACTGGGGCCAACAGTGAATTTCAAGGGCGAGACGAATATGAACCGGGACTCGAGAACTGAAATCATGAGCCTCGTACAAGGTAATAGGTCGCTACAAGCGAAGAGTAATACGAGATCCCGAATATGGGTCCCGCTTTACTGACATGTGAGCGCGCCCGAGGCTGACAGTTCGGATACGGCAGGGCTTGGACGTGGATGCACCACCTCTTCTACCAACTATACTCGTACGATGCAGGTTGGGCCTCGACAGTTTGTGGCCGAAGGGCCTCGTCAACCTTACGACGAAGCTTACGAAAGCTGATTGGCTTTACGAGATAGTCCGCAGCACCGCTCTCTATCGCCTCCTCAACTGTCGATACCTCACCGACAGCACTGACGAAGATGACGGGTACGGTTGTGAAGTCAGCAAGTCCGCGCAGCGCGGTTATGAACTCAAGCCCTGACATTCCTTCCATCAGGTTGTCGCAGAAGATGAGCTGTACCATCGAATCCTTCAGGATTCGCAGCGCCTCTCTGCCATCTCGCGCTTCGAGAAAGTTGGTAAATCCGAGCTCGGACAACATGTCCCGAAGGACAGCCCGTGCTGAGTCGATGTCATCAATAATCAAAACAGGTAGTTCGTTGTATCCAGATATCGTCATAAGCCCCTCGTGTCGGTGCTAACTTCCTCATATATGCAGTCGGACACCCTGCGAGATTCCTTGAGGGATTTTTTGGGTAGGGGGCGAAAACGGCGTTATTATGACAGGTCGGCGTCGAATCCAAACGGCAGGCGGGCTATCGGGTCATATCCCATGTAGTGAAAGAGAAAGAATCGAAGTCGATCCGACTCCCGAGTAAGAAGCTGTACCGAATCGCGCCTCGATGGCCCGAGGAGTGACGTGTGCAGGGCATCGACCCGCTCGACGATGGCTTGGAGCTCGGGCTTTGAGCATTCCGATTCGCAGCGTCGCTCCAAGGCTGAGGAGCGGGAAAACGGTCCGAAACGTTTTGGGGTGGTACTATCGATGATGGTTGCAAGGAGGTCCATGATTGTAGCTGTATCGGCCAATACCAGAGCCAAATCCCTTGCTTGGTGTTGGGAGAGTTCCTGGCAGCGAGGGAGTTCGCCGAATCCGAGCGCCACTCGATCGCGTGCTGGAATATCAATCGGGATCCCGATTCGTGTTCCCGCAGAGAGGATTTCGCGTATCACCGAGGGGCTCAATACGGCACACATCTCGTCGAGGAGGGTGGCCGCCTCCTGGGCAACTGTCATCGCAAATGGCGTAAGCAGCTTGACCCCTTTTGTCGACTCTGCACCCGGGAGTGCGCTCCCGCGTACTACGCCGTTACGGTCAATCTGGAATGTGCGAGCGGTGCCGCGGTGTGCTTGAGACGCGCACGCCTCAGGTGACGCACACGTGGGTCGGCGGGGGAGTTTTACGTTGGAGGGCAGAGGAGGGGCTTCCAGATTTTGGACCACCGCGGAGAGCTGGGCCTCTTTGTGCTCTAAGGGATGATCACAACTAGGGGTGTGCGAGTTGGCTTGAATCATAATCACCGTATGGAGCACCGCAGGGACCGATGGTGACGTTCAGACAACCACTGTTCGAGCCCTCCAAGTACTATGCAACATGGTGTTCTAAATAGGCAAGTTCCCGATTGCGCCGATATGTCGTTCATGGTTTCTTAAAGAGCGGTGCCTCCGTGCCGCCACAGGTTCATGCGCGTACCTACGCTCAACGAGGTATCCGCGACACACGTTCAGCATACGGAGATAATTCAGACCGACAGCACACGTAACAAGAACGCTGACCCGGTTGAGATAGGGGAATAATCCATGTCACGGCGCGCGATTGAAAACATCCTTCTCTACATATTCTTTGTAGTCATTTACTGCATCGGCCTCGGCTCAATTCCACCTAAGATGGAGCTGTTTGAGGAGTGGGTTAATTTCTATCTCCCGTACCTCGATTACCCGTGGGATCGGATGATGAAGGAGTTCATCAGTATCCGTCCAAATGACAGTAACCAATCGGTAAATGCGCCGATCTGGCTTCTTATGATCAAAGGAAGTCGCGCTATTTTTGGCGACGGATTTGTTGGGACTCGTTTGCCGGCCGTGCTCCTGTCAGCGCTTGCGCCCGTTTTGATGGCTGACTGGGTGCGCCGTTTCTTCCGCCCGGATCTGGCGCTCTTGGCAGGTATCGCAGTGGGAGCGCAGCAACACGTAATCTCCTTCGGCCGTACCGGTGGTTACATCGGCCCCACGTTAACCCTTCTGATCTTTATCTTCTGGCTGTGCTCGATAATCGCTCTTGAGAACAAGCGCTGGCCCTGGATTCCCCTCGTGGTGAGCCTTGTCGTCGCAACCTTCTTTTATTCTCCGATTCGTTACTATGAGCTGGTGGCGCTCGGTATGATCGGTTACCAGTTTGTTCGCTCAAGGGACTTTAGGCTCGCGCATTGGCGTCCTGCCTTGATCTCGTTGATAGTGCTTGCCGGAGTTGGTTATGCCCTCAGTGAAGGTGGTAAGAAATATGTCGCCCTCATGTACATCTCCGGTCGAGGAGAGCAGTTCTTGCTGACCGACGATACGTTGGTATCTCGGGAGAAATACGAAGCTCTTCCAGAGAGAGCCAAAATGGGGAACGTCCTCACTACGATGGTTCCCGAGAAGTTGGGTGAGCTGAAGACTTTTTACGGGAATGGCAAGCGCTTCTTCAACTACCGACATCAGCATATCCGTAATGAGCAGTTCTGGGTGCCAGTGCGTCCGTGGTTGTTGGGACTATTCTTTCTCGGTGTTGCACGATGCATGATCGCTGCGATCTCGCAGCAGCGATACCTGGTATTTCTCGCGTGGAGCGTCTGGGCGTGGGTGCCACTGTTGGTCACAACCGGTATCACGGTTAACCGAATGTTCCTCGGGGTGCCAGCTGACGTTATATTCCTTTTGCTCGGACTCTTTGTGCCGGTTGATCTGACTGCAAAGTACGTTTCGCAGAAGTGGGCGATGATACCAAAAGTAGCAGCGTATGCGGTGGTACTCTGGTTTTCGTACCATTCGCTCTCGACCTACTTTTCAGACTACATCAATTTCCCGAACCTGTAGAACGGCTATCTTCGCAGGGTGACGCGAGGTCATCCTGCGCATCTGTTGCTGTTTGACCGTTGCCGCGAATCACAAAGGTCGGAAGATTTGATCGGAAGAGGTTTCTGAGAAAGTACTCACCGTACACACCGAGCAGAAAGCACTGCACTCCGCCGAAGAAGATGATTGTCGCTACGATACTCGTCCAACCGGGTTGCGCAGTCCCCAAGATGAAGGCCCCGATCGCCTGAATAAACATCAGCGTCCCGATAATAACAGCACACACACCTACGTAGAACGCGAGTCGAATCGGAAACTCGGAATACCGTACAAGTCCGCTAAGAGCTAACGACACCATCTTCGTCAGGGTGTACCGCGACACTCGACCCTCAACAACGTTCTGACGGTATGGCACCACCGGTGCATTAGGGCTCAGCCAACTTGCAAACGCGCGAGTTGAACCGCAGACGTTAAGGTTGGCGCGAATGCTGCGAAGTAACGCACCATCCCACAGCTTGTAATCAGCCATGCCAGAGGAGATCTCAAGGTTACCAAATTTCTTTAAGAGTCCGTAGTAGATCCGACTAGAGATCCCTTTGAACCTCGACAGCCGAGCATCCGGCATTCGACTCGTGTGCACGATGGAAGCCCCAGCTCGCCAATGCCGGACAAGTTCAGGAATAAGCTCGATCGGATGCTCGCCGTCGGCGTCGAGCGTAATTGCAAAATCAGCACCTCGAATCGTAGCGGTGCGTAATCCTGCCAGGAGAGCCGATTGATGACCGAAATTTCTAATCAAACTGATATAGTCGAACGATACGTGTTCAAAGCGAAGCGTTGCTTTAGCCTCAGCAAGGCGAGCCTCTGTCTGGTCGGGTGAGCCATCATTTACAACAAGGATGTTCCAATCGACGTTGCGCCCTTCGCCCGACTGTAAGCTTTGTAGGTAGGCGCCGACCTCACTGAGGAACGCACCGATGCCATCAGCTTCTCGATAGGCCGGCATAACTAAATATCCACGGATGCGTTTATGAGACATACGTATGTATGAATTCCTACAAGCGATGTAACTGGCGCCGCCGAAGCTCTCCGGGCAGCCCACTCTCTATAAGAGGTTACCGCTTCCGGTAAAGATTCGTAACTCTTTGCGACACCTTGTATCGCGGCAGTTTTTCAACCAGAGGTTTAGAAGTTGTGTTTGGTGCTGCTATGCGCCCGCGGTCTCCTCGCGCTATCCCTCTGCTCTCTCCCACAGCTCCCAGCCTCCTGAAGACGAGACCGCAAGGAGCTTCCAGCCCCGCTCCTGTGGAGTGGTTGCACTACGAGGATCGCTCTGCAGGCGGATATACGCGACCTTGCGCTGTGTCTCGGCCGCGAGGGCATCGATTTCGGCAGCTTTGGGGAAATCTGACCAAACGACCACCTGGGAAGGTGGACCGAATAGGGCATCCTGAAAGAATGCACCCCAGGAGAGGTGAACGACAACGTGCGATGCAGCAAAGCTTGGCTCATTTACAATGGCAAGTATCTCATCCTTAGCAGCGTCTGAGTGGTCGAGTGCTTTGCGCGAAGTGACCTGTATGAAGGTGGGAACCTGCACATAGAGCAGTGCACTCACTATCGGTACGACGCACCACCACAACCGAGGGAGAAGCGCGGCCAACGAGACGGTGAGGCCAAGAAACGGGATCATCAGGGAGTAGACCATGTGGTGACCCGCCCACGATCGAACGGAGCGTGAGACGAGAGCAAACGAAACAGCTGTGAGCACCAGCGAGAGAATAAGGAGCCCCAGGTATCTCCACTTGCGAAGTGCGACGAGAAGGAGAGCTACTACACCGAATATAATCTCCATGTAGGTAACGAATACGGGAAGCTCAATACGAGTCACCCCGAAAGTCCGGTGAAAGAACGTGCTTGGATAGATTACGAAGGTCTCAAACAGCTCGCGTGCGTGGTATTTCCAGTCGTCTAGGCGGCTGAGAGAGTAGCTGTCGTTATTAGCGAGTAGCTGTCCCCAGTAGGGATCCCCGTTGATCATTTTGAGGTTGATGTACCACCACAGCAGCGGTACAAGCACGCCGAGGTGAAAAATACCGACGCTATAGCATCGAATCAACAGGGTCTTCCACGACCATGTTCGGCCGATGTCTCGCCTCACATAGCCGCTTAGCACCAGTAGCAGGGCTGCTGGTATGGCGAATACCACGGTCGCCTTCTGCTCGAACGCTAAGAACGCGGGGATAGCGGCGATGACGCTGAAGGCGGCGAGGCGTGCTCGAGACTCACTCGCCAGCGCATTAAGAAGCCCAGTGATAGCCAATAGCACCATCGTGAATTGAAACGCAAACGGACCGGTATCAATAAAGTGTTGGCTAAAGAGAGGAGTAGAGAGCATCGCTACGCACATCACCAATGCCCATGGAGCTACGAGCAGCCGTGCCAGCAGAAGGGAGTTGAGTAACCATAGGGTTCCTGTGCAGATACGCAGAGCCATGGGGCTCTGTACGATCTCCCAGAACGGAAGGAACACAAGGGCTTGCGATACGCCGATGTACGAGTAGGCACGAATCGGAAGTCTTGCCCCGAACACGAAGAGGTCCATGGCTCCGCACCATTCTCGAAACGGTTGCCGATGGAGCATACCATTAGGGAAGAGGTGACATGCGATCGGTTGAAAGTGGATCCATTCGTCGTCGTTGAACGGGGTGCGAAGGGACATATATACCCACAGCGCAAGCGCTCCGCCGAGTACGATCAGCGAGATAAAAAGCGACGTAAAGCGTGCTGCTCGTGAGTGGGAGGTGGTCGCCTCTGACGAGTGTGGGGCTGCTGCTCCGTCTGATGGGTGGTGAGACTTCATGGATGCTACCGAGCTACTTTGGCGAAACGTGTTGGAATAACCAAATCCTTTTGGGGTGTTAATTGTCAATATATGATGAGATGGTGCTGCACTTCGTCGCCTGATTTGTGGCGCCCGGAGCTCGCAGGAGCCGGCTTGGTGTAATCTGCGGGTCAAGTCGCTCTGAGATTCTCACATTGACGCCGAGCCGCATCTTGCTGAAGATGCAAGCACAGAATCCCACCGCATGAACCTTCAGAGTTGCGTCCACCGGACCCCAGTGCGTATGAGTGGGGGAAAATATAACGGCGTACACAAAACGAGTATCTCTGGGTGCACACCATGACACTACTGAGTTGGATACCTCCTGAGCGCTTGAATGCGATCTCAATTTTAGAACCGCATTTCTTATACGTGTGCGCCCCCATGATCCTCCTGGTGGTTTTGTGCGCATTCCGATTTTGGGCGCAGTTGATGGAGCGTCCAATCGTGTTCGCTTTCGTCTACTCCCTTCCGTTCTTCCTGATGGGATTCGGTGAGTCGTGGGGAGATTCGGTGCAGTGGAGCGAGTCGATCGGAGCCAGGTACTTCATGAGCGAGCCGGGTGCAACCTGGATTCATCACTGGGCGTACCGGTTCTTGCACGACTACTGCAACATGGGTGTCCAGGCCTCGATCGCCTTTACGAGTCGTGTGGCGGGCTTTCTGTTCCTGTTGATCGTAGCGGTGCTCTCTCGGCAACTTCTTCCCAACGCCACGCCTCAGCAGCGACTCGTGTTTCGCTGTGTGTACTTTGTGGCGGGAGTATCTCTCCTATTTTTCGGATATGTCGAGAATACGCCACTCGCTCTGCCGATGGAGCAGCTTTGGATCCTCGCCTCAGTCATCTATGTAAAAGAGCCCTCGTGGAGACGTTTGGTGTGGATGTCTTGTGCAATGGCAGCCGCAACGCTTACGCATGGCCGCCTCTCGTTCTATGCTCCGGTTTTTGGTCTGGCGTGTATCTTGCCAAATGCGTCGATTGCGACTCGCTTCAAGCGCGGCCTGGTTGGCGGTCTTTTGTATCTACTACTCATCGCAGCAGCGGTTATCTACATTCAAGTGTTTGACTCCCGTTATCTTATCGGTGGCCCGTGGGGAAATATAACTGGTGGTGGAAATCGACAGATGTTCACGGCTCTAAACGATATGCTGCGCTGGGACCACTGGTTCGGGCGCGGTATGGCGGTTTTTGTTGGAGGCGGTCTCCTCGCGCCAGTAGGTCTCCTTGGCGTTGCGTACTGCGTGCGACGAATCAGAGAGCCGCTCTACTGTTGGCTTGCGGCGTATGCGGCTGCGAGTCTGTGTTTCGTTTCGTTGTGGGAGTTCGATTACGGCCCGGCAGGAGATTGGGACCTCGTTTTCTCAGCGGCTCCGCCCTTTATCTTGATCGCAGCTCTGCTCGTTGCGCCAAGTCGCATCCCTCGTGTGATCTCGCTACTCGTTTGTGCTGCCACGGCGGTTACAAGTCTGGCATTTGGTTCTGTAGTGAATGGACGACCGTTTGAGTTCGTCGTTCCGCCCACAGCGGCATCGGTGGCGTCATCACAGGTGTGTAAAACTCCCGGTTTAGAGAGAACGTACTTCGCAGATAGTCAGCTCTCTCAAGCCCTCGGTGCTCCCGAGACCGATCTCTTGCACCGAGAATGGGCCAACGACCGAACTCCACTCCCAACGGGCGGCAGGCCCTTTGGCGCACGGTATCGGGGATATGTGCATATTCCAGCTGCTGGACGATATCGAATTCCGATCATGGCTCAGGGGAATGTGCGACTCGTTGTAGGTGACCAGGTGCTCTTCGAGCGGTGGAAGGGGCTTGAAGTTCGTCTGACGATAGAGCGCGAGATATTCTTCCCGGCAGAGGGGTGGTACCCGATCCTGGTTGAATTCTACACCGTTGTGCAGAATGTTCCGTTGAAGGTCTCGCTGGAGTCAAACACAACTCCGTTGCACGTCTTAACAGCTGCGGAACTGTGCTCGTAGGTCTTAGTAGCGTGTGGTATCGAGCGTGTTAGCGCGATACCTTCTCGAGCAATACATAGGTCGGAATTGGATAATTCAGGTCGTGTGGATTTTTCGATGAATCGAAGGTGATCCCCATCCACGATACTGGGCTCTCAAAAACAGCCACTTTGCGATACCCGTGCTCGCGCTCCAATCGAGCTATCCCCGCTATAAACTCCTCGTCATCCTCAGAGTCAAAGCGCGTCGCGACGTGGAGCTCGGCCTGCACCGCTTGCTCTACTGGGTGCGGAATTAATTCAACCTGCGGATCCGTTATTCCCTGTAGCGGAGGGATCGTGGTGAAGAAGTTCCACCGCATGCGCATGAGTCCGATAGATATCTTTCGGCCTTTATAGTGGTCCGCGAGGTATCGTAGCAGCTGATCTCGAGGATCGTTCTTCATCGCTTGCAGATATGCGAGATCGTACACCACAGTTGACACGATGATAGCTGCCGTCGCCGCAAGGGCTGGGATGTGGAGCCACCGTCTCTTGAGAAGAAACGCGGAACAGCTGCTGGCCGCGAGTCCGACGGCGATTGCAAATACCGGAAATAGGCCGATGGCCGCTCGTATAAACGTTGCTGTCGCGTAGAAGCCCTTACTCATGAAGTAGAGGTAGGCAAAACCGAAGGCGAATAGCGGTACTGTGTATCGATATAAATGGGGCCGAAACGCCAGAAATACAACGGATGCGTAGCTCAGCGTCCACAGCCACGGGCGCATTCCGTAAGGAATGAGGTAGCTCAGATAGGCATAGACTCGGCTAAAATCCAGTAGCTGGCTGACATCAAACTGCGATGCGTTCATGTAGGTGGCTTGTTGGGCAAGGTGTGGTGCAGCGCTCTGGTAATCCAAGAAGAGAAATGGGGCGCCGATGAACGCTCCAAGAGCGAGCCCAATCGGGAGCAACAAGAGCTGCGGAGCGGTCACGAGCTGTACAAGAGAGCGGAGCGGTTTTCGTATGGCGAGAGCCTTGTGAAGCTCATGATTAAGGCACGCCAAGAGGGGAGCGATTCCGACCACCGCCGTTGGATACCGGGTCGCAAAGCCCAAACCGGAGCAGAATGCAGCCCAGAAGCTCAAGGATCGGCGATACGATTGTACGAGATAGAATGTGAGCGCGAGCGTTGCCGTTACCATCAGGTTAGACATGACGTGGGTTCGCAGGAAGTGGGCGTACACTATCTCGAATGGCGTAATGAGCAGCACGAGCATCCCGAGTAACGAGGCCCAAAAATGGCGAGTCGCCGTAAATACGCACACAAATACGAGGATGGAGGAGAGAAGGTCGCTGACGGCAACAACAGAACGCCCTAAGACGAGAAAGGTCGCAGGGTCTCCAGCCAGGGCTGGGCCAGCTAGTTGAAAAGGAGGGAGTCTCGTGAGATATCCGGCTTTCTGGGCAACATATCCGACAGCAAGCCACACAAAGTAGCTAAGTGTTCCTTCGCGGTGCGCCTCTTTGGGGTTAAATATGCCTTCTGGCACATTTGTGTAGCCCAGTACGTGGAGTGCCCACGTCTCATCGGGATGGTAGGGTTCATGCGGAAATTCGCGTGTTGGAATTCCCCATGTGATCGCCGAAAAACGCAGGTATGTTCCAAGGAGCAATACGAGCGCAAACCATAGTCCGCGGGACGACAATATCTTACTCATGACCACATGCACACAGGTAGTGAATTAGCTGTGCAATGCGCACTCCCGAATGGGTAAGGCTTCGCACTCAGAAATATTCTTACTGATATGCCTCTAATGCAACGGGCTCTGTGCAGGGGCGCTCCTCTGCGACCCGCTCAACGGGCTTTTTTCGCGCCACCAGCATCACTTGGGTGAAGAAATCCCGAGCCCCAAAGTAATATTCGTCAAGTTGGAACCCGCCGCGGGAGAGTAGATCCTGTACGTGCTGGCGCGACCGTACCCGGGTAATCTCAGCTGGATGGAATTGCACCCCTTTCTTTCCGGTAAGACTCAGCACCGACGTGAGCGCCTTGATGAACCGAACGGAAAGTCCGAACTCTGGTGGCCAGAAAAGAACGATTTTGCCGTCGTCTTTTGCGACTCTTCGAAACTCCTTGAAAATAGAGACTATCTCTTCGTCAGTGAAGTGCTCCATGACGCCAAGGTTGTAGACGCCATCGAGGCTTTTATCGGGTAGGGGGATGTGAAAGATGCTCCCATGTAACACCTGACAATCTCCGTGTACTCTGCGATACCAGTTAAGGGCATTAACAGAGATATCGAGCGGTACAATGTCCACATAGTCGCGCAGGCCGAGATCAACTTCTCCGCCACCACAACCCGCATGGAGGACTCGCTCACCACGCTTAAAGGTCTTCGTGATCATGTGTTTGAGGGATGGCCCGATTAGATATTTGCGATATAGGGCGGCCACAGCATCATAGGCGAAGTGCCAGCCACTCTTAGTTACAGACCAGTAGGTGTCCCAATTTTGTGGGTCGTAGTTTGAAGGGTCGATCTCATTTTCTGATAGAGGAGTAGCGATCCTTAATTTGGCAGGCGATAACGCGCGAGTGCTCAGGGTATGAACGAGCATCTTGACGCTTCTGAGTACCTCCCGAATCGTCATTTTGGAGCTTCCATAGACTCGGGCGGGAAGTTGGATCGGAACTTCTCGGATAGTGAAGCCGTTAAAAAAGAGTACGTGCAGACTCTCGAAGAAAAACGAGTATCCCTTGGCGTCGATCAGCTTAAATGCGTGGCGCGGAATTTTATCGAGGCGGTACAATCGCATCGCGCCAGTCGCATCATACGGCATCCCGAGGCAGAAGTTCGTTAAGAGATGCCCCGTGTGGGTGAGGAAGCGTCGCATAAGATTCCACCCCGGGAGTCCATCCTCGTGGAGGAAGCGGGAAGTAACGACAACATCGGAGGTTCGACCAAGCTCTATGAGCTGAGGCAAGACGTGCGGCGGATGGGTAAAATCAGCATCCATCGAGAGGAGGATCTGATAGCCATGCTCGTACGCCCAATCAATACCGGTTTGATGAGCACTTCCGAGCCCGAGCTTTCCAGTTCTGTGCAGCACCTGGACCTGCGGATGTTCAGAGGCGATCTTCTCGAGGAGGGCGCCGGTGCCATCTGGTGAGTTGTCGTCGATGAACAGGATGTCCATCGGTATGTTAAGCGCCAGGAGTTCCTGGCACAACTTCGCTACGTTTCCGCTCTCGTTGTATGTTGGGATGATAAGTAGCGTCTTCATCTGCTGCCTTTGAAATCAAACAAAAATCGGAGCGTCTTTACGCTCAGTACACCGAGCACTTACCCGAGGAAAGGCTATACGTGCGTTACCTGCGGATGATCTCCTAGAGCCCTGCAAAGATTGGATGCGAGGAATGCTCAGAACGATTTGGCTGGTTTCGGGAATGTGCAGAACGTGGCTGCGCAGAGATTGCGCTGCGAGCCCGAGTAATTCGTGAGTGTATTTAGGGGGATATGACCAAATGGGGGAGCCGCAGTGGCTCCCCGCATCGCAGATGTGGAATGCCAGCGGGCACATCAGTGGCACAATTCGGCCATTTGGACGCGGTGTTGGGGGATCGACTGGGATTCCACACTCAGTTGCAATGGAACAACGGTCGTTGTTGTAAAGAACTCCAGGGTTACTGGATACCAGCCGGCAGTGGGAAACCGAATGGCTCGTTCCGCCGTAACTCGCCACTCGAAGCCGGACCAACGCTCGAACAAGATCTGCCCGCCGACTGTGACTCGTACGTTTCCGTTGGCCATGAATAGAAGCCAGTACTTGCCGGCTTCAGGCACCTGGAGGTATCCCTCGTAGCGTGCACCAAATGGGCGCTCGCCGAATGGAAGGGGAGTTCGTTCCGGTCCCCACTCTCGGTTCGGGACGTCAGCTTCGGCTTGGCCCTGTGGGTGTATAAGTTCAGGATCCGTGTACAACGTCCGTTTCAATCCCTGAGCGGAGCAGTGCGGCGCGAGTGTGCCTAGTGAGGCCGTAGGCGTCACAGTAGTGGCGAAGGGCTCACCGTTCGCGATCATTCCGAAGGCGAGCGTTATGAGGGAGGTGATCATGAGTGGAACAACGGCGAGCCATGCGGGAATCCTCGTAGTCGCGATAGCGTAGGCGGTCACGAAGAGTAGGGCACCGGCTCCGGAGAAGATGAGATCCCAATCAAGAAAGATACCGAGATCGAACTCCCACACGCCAAGGTATATAAGCGAAGCTACCACGTACGATATGGCCCAGAGGATGATACGATCTGGATGTCGAACTAAACGATACACCAGCCACACCACTGCACACGGAGCGAGAACACCCACGCTGATCAGAAATGCCGATGCCGTTTGGGTCCAGTGTTCTATCGACAGGAGGGTCTCAAGCGGCACGAACATGGTGTTGTTGCCACCCCCGGTAACGTTACCGAACGGCCCACCGATGATGTGCTTTCGATCGAGGGAGAATATCGCGAAAACCGCCCCCGCGAGTGATCCCAGGTAGAGCACTCCAGATACCGCTACGCGGAGTAGCCTCGTGAGTAGGTGGGCGGATGGAAGAAGTATCGCCACACCGAACGGTATTCCGAAGAATCCAACCCGTCCGTGGCACAACGTGGCGAGCGCAAAAGCGATCGACATCAGGCTTAGCCGAGTCCACGAGGGATTGTGAAGCCAGAGGATGGTACATAGAACCCACAGCTGCTCGACGGCGAAGGCGACCGGCGTGTTCTCGACGTATCCGAAAAAGAGAAGCGTTGCGCCCGAAACACAATAGGCGATTCGAAAGAGAAGGCGGCGTTGGGGTGTCTCGTCTGGCAAGAGCCGCAGAGAGATATGTGCTACGAGCCAGAGAAAGAGCACGCCAGCAGCTCTACTGCTCCACGCTATTGAGTCCTGGACTCCGATATTCGCGTATCGGTGCAGGAAGTAGTAGCTCCAGTGGTGCACCCAGGTAGCGCCGGGCTCGCTCATGTAGTAGCGACCGTTGATGTTCTCCATCCATTGTACGGCATCCCCGAGTGAATTCTGAAAAGTAAGCGCAAGGAGAGGGATGCTATAGACGACCGCGAAAACCGATGGTCTGTCCATGAGGCGCGCCCACCACCGTGAGCAGGCGAGGAGTATCAACAAGATGCTCGGAGCGCACGTGTACAGAAACTGCGGGTTGAGAAAGGAGATTCCAAGAAATCGATCGAACGGTATCCACTGAAATAACTTCAGTGGATACCCATTTGCAATGAGCTCTCGAACCTCGTTCATGACAGCACACTACTCGATGACGGTAACAGCACCAACTTTCTGATCGCCGTTTAATGCTCGACGAAGTGGCACTATCCAAAGGGTGTCAAAGCCCCGCTCTTTTGATTGCGCTGGGACGTCGATGGTAGCGGGCACCAATGTATCACACACGCCATCGCAGGTTCTCTGTCCGAATTCAACCTGTTCTGTGACGGCATTGTTTGAAACGAACTTTACAAAGAAGCGCTCACCCTCAAGTGCTTCGACCGTAACCTTTGACGCGTGACTAACCTGCGGTAGCGCTAGTTTAACGCCGCGAGAAGGGAGGAAGTGCTCGCACGTGGCTGTTCCAGCCGTGCTGTTGAACTGTTGTAGCGAAAACTCGGTCATCGGGTCCTTGTAGAAGGATTTGTTAATGAGCCCGTTGTACAAGCCAAGATTCATTTCAACGATGGTACGGAGTCGGTGACCGCTCCAAAGCGGCTCCCGTGTGAGCACATTCAGGTGTTGGCGAAATTGCTCAAGATTCTTGTCGCACAGCTCTGCGCGTTGGCCGCGCAGAACATCACCGTAGCCAAGGGGGATGTCACGTTGAAAGTGCCCCGGTCTCCAGTGGCCACGAGATGGAAGTCGGGCAATCACCGGGTCCACCAATCCGATGTCATCAACGATATGATCTTCGAAGGGGGTTCGCGTTGCGCTGATGTTAACGCCGAAGACGAATGTGACTGATTTAGGCCCCATCTCGCGCCGTAGTGGGTGCGGAAAGCCCTTGCTGATAAGCGGGTAACCCTGGCTCTGATAGTAGTAGAGCTGCTTGTCAACGACCGACTCATGTACAACTTCGCCTTTCCCAGTCTCGGAATTCACCAAGATGGGTGCTCTGCCAAAGATCAATGTGGCAGCTACGATTGGTGTCAGGAATGCCACCGCTCTTGTACGGCTCCACGTATACGTTGCGAGGACACATACCGCGGCAAAGAGGGCCATCGAAAAGAAGCGCCCTGACATGTAGTCTCCGCCAATTGACACCACGTACCCGAGGTAGAGAGCAACGCCGGCCATAGTAATAAGAGGGCGCGTTTCACGACGAATGATTGCGCAGATGCCCGCTAACAGAATGGTTACAAGCGTCGTTGGATCGTGCTGGAGCGAGAACTTGAAGTAGGTCAGGCCGGCAGCGTATACCTCAGCCTTCGGAATGTCCGTGCTCAGCTTCGCGTAATAGGTGTTAGGGAAGGCAAAGCCGTAATACAGGATCGAGAACGATAACCACAGTGCCAGGGGAGCGAACCCAGCCGCAAGTGTTGCCAGCGTGGTAACGGACCTCCGTGTGATGGCGATATAGGCCAGTGGGGGGATGAAGAAGAGAATCGAGTCTAATCGATTAACGGCGGATAGGGCCGCGATAAAGCTCAAAGCAAAAATACGCCGTGTAGACCACGTACTATCCCGAAGCCATATGAGAAAAAACGAGCCAAAGAGAAGGTGCGAGAGGCTATTCTCTAATCCGGATGTTGAGTAGTGCATAAAGGCTTGCGAGAAGCCTAGGGTAACCGTCGCCACGAGTAGGGTGGTAATAGTGGTTGGAATGCGCCCAAGGAGTAACCAGAGTGCGACTGCCGAGCACACAGTAGACGCCAGAACCGACGACAGGAGTACGTCTCGTGTAATCAGGTGGAACAACGTGCATACAAAAAACCACAACGGATGGGTAAATGCCTGAACCCGCTCGTCTATATTGAAGTTTGGTCCGAAACCGGAAACAAAGTTACTGATGGCTCGATAGGTAACGCAGGCGTCTTCGTCTACCCAGGCATTTCGTACGATGAATACGAGAAGTGAAAGGATCGCAATGAGTCGAATTGTCCGGAATGATTGAGGGTATTTCATAGGCACCGTAGTAGGTATACCGTTAGCTCGGCAGCGGTGACAATCACTGAAAATGCCCGATTGATGGCGCTCCTAGGGTCGACCAAGAGGTCAAAAAATCCTGTTGCCTATTCCGAGCGCTGTATAGGACCATTTTCGCTGCACCCGCTACAATGATGTATCCCGATGTGGACGGCGTAGGCCGACATCGGTGCTTCGATGGTTACCACAGTGTTTCGTAAATTATTCAGCTTTCCCGTATTTCTCGCCCTTCTGGCCTTGTGTGCGTTCTGGCTGCTTCGGGGGGAGTGTATAAGCTCAGAGCTCCATGACCAGGAGTGCCTCGCGGCTGCCCAGCAGCCTATTGATGCTTTGAGGCAGTGGGTGGGGACCACGCTTGGGAAGCTCTCGATCCAACGTTACATGACCTACGCTGTCTACCTTGGCGTGATCGGAGTGTTGTTGCTTGTGATTGCGACCTGGTGCGTTGGTCGGGGTTCTGTATGGAGCCTGCTCTACGGCGCTTCGATAGCCGTGTCGTTGTTTGGAGAGCGCGCAGCGTTTCATAGGCAGGCTTCAAACACTATCTACCTCCAACTCGCCGCGCTTGCCCTTGGAGCCATCGCTCTGTACCTGGTCTGGCGTCGACATTATGACTCCCTCGAAAAGCACTGGATTGAGCCCGGCGCACATACTCGTCGAGCAAGTCTCCTTGAGGTGGGCGGAGTCCTGGCGATCTTCGCCGTTATCGTATGTACTCGTTTTTATGCATTAAATCGACTTCCCGGTCTTTGGGATGCGGAGGGATGCCCGCACCGAGCCATAGCCGCAACGTGGAACAACATCGTAGAGCAGGAGCTCGGAGAGCACGTACAGCAATCCTCAGGAATGGCGTGGGTCGCAATCCACCACCTCTTCAATCAGGTAAACGACCCTTTGCTGTACCTTCTCGGTGAGCGACTTATCGGGGTCGGGCTTAGCCTCCTCAACTGTGTAGTCGTGTATCTTTTCGTACGGTACCTTAGCGGTCCCTTTGCAGCTGTCTTGGCGCTGATCGTGTATGGCTTTGGTCCCTTAGATCTTGAGTGGTCTCGATTACCAACCCTTCACCACCTTCCGGTAGCCGTGGGCCTTCTGCTCACCTGGGCGACGTTTAAGGCCTTCGCCGGGCGTTCGTGGCGAGCGTTTTTCGCTGTCGCGCTGTTAATGGTTGCCACAAAGTACGTGTATCCATCGGCGAAGCTTCTCTCGGCTGGCCCTGTGCTCGGCGCGTGTGGTGCGCTGATCTGGGAGCGCCGAAGCTGGTTTAGTCACAAGCGAAAACTGCTGCTCGTTGCGTTGGGTTGTGTGCTTTTTGCCACCGTCCGGTCGATTTTGTACGGTGTCTGGCGGCAGAAATTCGAGCTTGTAACCCCGGTTCCGATGATACAGCCCTCGCAGGCTAAGGGATCACTTTGGGATTCCGTGGTCGTCTTGGCAAGCGAAGCGTTTGGGTTCCTGTACGAGATCTTCTACGGCCCGTATGATCCTACCCATTGGACGGTTCATGCGACGGTCGAGCCGTATCGAGCGCTGCCATCTATCTGTGTTGCGTTTGCCACCCTTGCGCTTCTTCGCCTCCTGTTCTTACTTCGCAAGCCGTATGCGCTTATCTGCATTGGACTAATCGTGGGTGGCCTCATCCCTGGAATCGTAACGGGGCTCGCCGAGCGGCGAATCGCATACAGCCTTATCTTTATCTCCCTCCTCGCGGTTATCGAGGTGGCATGGTTCTTGGATTCTGTTCTTGTTGGAAAGCTTTCGCGACTCAATACCCTTGCAAAGGCGATGATTCTGGTATGTGTGGGCAGTGCCATGCTCTCGCTACAAACTCAGGGCTACTTCTCACGAGCTCACGCGAAGACCGTTCAGAATATGCTTACCGAGCGCATTCGGCCATTAGTGAAACCAGATACTCTTGTTGTGTACTTAGCCGAGGAGCGCCGGTGTGAATTTTTCTACGGCATTTACGACAGATTAGAGGAGTCGGGCGGCAGGATTGCCTATGCAAATGCAAACGATACTCCTAAGGGACCAGAGGAGATGATTCAAGACCCATCGCCGGTGCTTAACAGCTGGTACTACTCCCTCACCGGACTAAAGTCGCAGATACCGCAGCTAAAAGAGTCCAAAACCTGGCCGCGAGTGCTCTATGTTTTTCAGGAAACCAGGGAGCGGATGTCGTGGAAGGACGAGTTGAGTGCCCGCTACCCGAATGGACGAGGCTATACAGAGGAATTTCCTGACCTCTATAAGCAGCGGATATTCATCTTTGATACGGCTCCTGCGGCTTATTGATTGCGCTGGTGGATGCCAGATGACGGGCCCCTGCGCGTGCACGTCAACGTGAACGTTCCCGAACTGACATTCACCAGCTGTGAAGGCATGAGTTTGAACGTACCGCACAACTGCGAGTCAGTACCGATTGCCCGGGCAGGCCCGACCCTTTCATGGTCTGCACTTCGTTTCGTCACCATCCTCGACGGATGGTTTGTGAGGGCTTGTGGGGATCTGGGCAGGACCGCGGAGCTTCTAGCTCCGCACAAAGACTCGCACCTTAGGCATGCTTTCTTTTAGCGGAGCTAGAAGCTCCGCGGTCCATCGACTTTCGAAAGTGCTCCACTGTCCCTCGAATCAGCAGTAGCCTCCCAGAACTTCGAGCCCCAAGCAAGGAGCGATTCAAAGCGAATCACTTCAAGTCACTGACCTGACACTCGATAAGAATGAGCGTATTGAGAGCGCTACGTTCCCGCTCCAAACGCGAAATTGTTGGGTTGGTACAGCGATTGGTTGCAAGTTCAACGTTGGTAAAGTTCTCGGCGCGGTCTTCTGGTCCCGATTGAAGGACAAAGAGCACCTTTGTCCAGTTCTTGTTTCCGGTAGTTTCGTCGACCTGGTCGCGGAGCTTTGTCCAGGTATACGGCATCGTTGAGGCGATGTGCTGCGGAGCCGCGATGGGATCCGCAATCAGCGTAGGAAGCATCGGTGTCGTTGCTGGTAACCACAGGTTTGGACGATTCTCCGGTGCAACGAGGTGATCGAGTGTGAGGTAGAGATATTTACCGGCCTCATAGCTACGATTGAGATCCCCTATGACGATGGTTCCCGGAGTTATTGACTGACTCAGTCGTGCAGCAAAAGCCGCCTCTGCGGGAACGCCATATCTCCAGTAGCGGCCGGAGAACCATGCGTAGCTCATAAACGCACAGTAGGCGACCAACGATACGATGATAGAAGTTGTTGCGAGCGCTTGTCGCCATCGAAGGCCGGATTGCAGTGCTAGGGTGCGCAGGAGCGCTGCCATACCCATAGCTGCGATGATATCGAGCGCCGGAAAGAGTGTGGAGAGGCGTTTCGGGTATGCGTGCTCGGAGAGTATTCCCGGTAGGATCGCGGCGATAAGCCACCCGATTAAGACAGCGGATTCAAATCGTCGCAGCGACCGAACGATCAGCAAAAATCCTAGTGCAACGAACGGGACTTCAAGCCATGCAACTGTTCGTCCGAACACTGCGTCGGCATACGGTATCCACTCTTGATGGAACATGTACGGTTGTCGGTAGAATATACCTTGTAGGACATCCCCGAATTGTTTGAGAGCGGTTGAGATCACCAGAATTGCGGTCTCAAGGTGAGATTGAGGCGGTCCCTCACTTCCCCACAAGGTTCGAGGTCCGGTGAGGGTGAAGGGATTGAGAACGGTCCATCGCCCGTCCGCAAGCCAATAACTGAACGGAAGTCCAACGATCCACAGCAAAATGCCACTTGCAATCAGAGCCGTCTGTCCCTTGGTCACAGGGAGCGAAAAGCGGTTAACTAGCCAGTACAGCCCGAGCGCTATCACGGGGATGCTCACAGCGCTCTGTCCGGATGGATATTGGTGCCATGAAAGTCCCATCATGAGAGCGACGCCACACGCCCAGCTAAGTTTTCGACTATCGTACGCCTTAACTAGGAACCAACACATCAGCAGAGTTGGCCACGCGGTTACTCCATGCGGGTGTATGTCGGTTCTACTCCACCCGATGTGAAGGCAATTAAGCGCAAACAACGCAGAAGCCAGGATCGCCCCTAGCCGGCCACTAAGCCGTGCTGCAAGCAGGTAGACAAATGGAATTGTAAATACACCGACCAGGGTTGATGAAAGTCGGAGCGCTATAAGCGTTGTTCCGAACGCTTTGGTGGTGATGTAGATAGGAATGTAATACAGGATTCCCAGTGGCGACCATGGACCGTTGGCACCACGATTGGCCATGAGCATGCCTTTGATTGAAGTCGCGCCCGCAGAATAAGGGCTCAGCTCGCCTTCAAAATGGTCGGCAATGACATTGAGAGCGTAGCTACGAAAGATAAGACCGATAACGAACACACCCGTGAGGGCTACGAGGTCGCCTAATCGAAAGCTGGCACAGTCTGATTTTCCGAAGTCGTACGTCGTGGATTCTGTTTTCTTGGTGGCGGCAATAAATACAGCGATCGCGAGTGCGTAGAATAGTGCTCCCAGGGGGACCGCAATCTGCCAGTCATCTCGGTTTGCATGCAGAAACACATTTGATGGAATAAGTCCGAGCGCTTGACCTATTGCGCTACAGAGATCTCGATCGACAAGAAAGAACTGGGCGACCACAGCAAGTGCGGCACTGTACCAAAGGAGGCGGGAGGAGCGTTCCCGAAGTGACGCGCCGATCACAAGGAGAGTTGTCGCAGCAACTCCGACAAGCCCGAGAAAGCCGGCGTTACCGTAGGCAGACCACTCTTTGACCTTCAACGATACATACTCAATATATGGGGAGAGAAACTGAAGGGCGGGTGCGCTTGTGTCTGACTCCAACACAACCTGATAAAAGGTCCCAACGGTAATCAGAGAAAGGATGGCGGCTGTTGTTACAGCATATATGCATGCATTGCTTTGTTTCATACGTACTCCACGATTTTTGCCATGTTACCGACTCTCGGGAAGGAAGATGGCGACTGCAAGTTCAAGAGGTGCTCTCTCGTGTCTTGTGACTGAAATCGAGCGGATGGATTTGGTGAGACCGGGGATCTCCTGGCTCAAAGCTTGGTTGTCCTTCGTGGTAACGATGACGATTGGCTGTGGGCCTTGTGCATCGCTTGCTGGAATCTGCTCCTGTATCGGCACTCGACGCCATCCGTACATGAGGTACTGCGCGCAGGGCAAAAATGTCTCGATTGATGGATCGTCGATACGGTTTACCAAGATTCCGCGGGTGCCCGGTTGGAGATTGTATTCCGGAAGTAGCTTCGTAACTTCCTCTACAACAGACTCACGCCCCCAGGCCGGCCGGTTCGGCTCGAGTGCTCGATGTCGTCTATAGGTTTCGTTGCTTGTCACTACGAGAGCGACAGCACTAAACGGGAGCGCCAGTCGCCATACAATAGTCGCTCGCCCACATCGTGCCGTCAGCCAGAAGAGAAAGAGCGCGAATACGTACGAGATGACCGGGATAATTACCAGAGCTCGATAGAGGCAGAATGGAAGCAGTGGTGCGATCTTGCCCTGCATGTTGACCGCGGACCATACCACGGGAAAGCACCACGCGACTGCTACGAAGGGAATGAGTCCTGCTCGAAGCGTTAGCGCAAATACAGCGCTCATAATCAGCGGAATAACGAGAAGAAAAGGGAAGAATGCAGTCTTGCCAAAGGAGGTGACGATGGTGAGGCCGTCAATAAATTTGCCCCACATCTCGGCGAAGGTAATCGGTTGGGAACGGAGCATTCGCGGTTGCTGCAAATAGAGCGCTATTGTGACAACGCTACTGTATAGGAGAACGCTCGCTATCATTCCTGCTAATGCATAGTCCCGCTGGATTAGTGTTCGAATGAGCCAAGCCGTGAGTGCGAACAAAAGGAGCGCCACAAGCGCCAACCCCGATGTAAACGAGGCGCCGAGAAGGCCGATCGCCCATGCGCAGGTCAACGCGCTGACCGACGATGGCCGAGATACGAAGAGTAATAGTGCAGCGATCGCCCAGAGGCCATAACTCGTAGAAGATGTTGCCATCTCGAAGGTGCGGGTAAACTCCACAAGCATCGGGAACGCAAAGATAGAAGCGGCGACCAGTCCGGAGATGGCGGCTGACAACGGGTGCCGTTCATGTGAAAGGCGAAGACCGCTGTAGAAGAATACAGCTCCGAGCATTAGCGGAAAGCTAAAACCAACTCGGTAGGCCTCCGGAGTTATTCCCATCCAGGTGGATGGAAGTAAGCTTAGCAACAGCGAGCGGGAGGGGTATGACACCCAAAACATCTGCGTGTATCCGAGGTCCGAGCGTTGGAGCTGCTCAAGCGAGTGTTGAAGCTCCGAGAGGGACTCGGTGTTTAAAAATCCGTACCCCTTAATGTATGCAAAGCAGGCGATCACACTTGCTAGGAGGGGAACGAGCCCCCACAGGGACAGCTGCTTGGCATCGCGCAGCAGGCAACCGACGTAGCGTTGAACGAGAAACCCGAACGAGACGAGCCCTAATAGAATCCAACAATACACTGCAATTGTTGAGAACACGCTCCCGCCGACAAATGCGAGGACTTCAAGCACACTAAGCGCGGCGAGGATGGAGATAGTGGTCCTCGCAGTACTCTTTGAGGGAACGTGCTGGGACTCTTCGTACGGAAGAGCGCGTTTGGTGAAGCTTGATTTGATGGTCGCAATAATAGTCATCGCTTCTTTGATGCGAGAGTTCTCGCGGGAGGCTCGCTAGACTTCCAAACGATATCACGCGTTTAGACCTTCAGGCAGCCCACAAACGAGACAGCGCCTCTGGCAGGTTTGAATGCGAGACAAAGGCCCATTAAGCGAAACGATGTTTTGGTGTTTCGCGCCCCGGCGAGGGCCGGCGTGTCGCCGGCCGGTTGCATCGATAACGAATACGGCCTTCGGCCACGGGCTTGTTCGGTTTGCGTCACGAACGGACGGCGACACGCCGTTCGAACGCCCGTATCCCGTGTGCCTCGGGGAGGGCCGGCGTGTCGCCGGCCGGTTGCATCGGTAACGAATATGGCTTTCGGCCGCAGGCCTGTTCCGTTTGCGTCACGAACGGACGGCGACACGCCGTCCCTCCCGGTTGTATCGGTAACGAATGCGGCCTTCGGCCACGGGCTTATTCGGTTTGCGTCACGAACGGACGGCGACACGCCGTCCCTCCCGGTTGTATCGGTAACGAATGCGGCCTTCGGCCACGGGCTTGCTCCGTTTACGTCACCAACGGACGGCGACACGCCGTTCGAACGC
>JBIIYC010000136.1:0-7259 GCA_044347025.1 Bdellovibrionota bacterium | reverse complement strand
GCTGATTTGCGTCGTTACGAAAACGCCGATAATCGCTCAGCTCAAACCGTGATTGAGAAAGCTCCTACCCTTTCAACGATCGTGCACGAAACGATGGTCGCTCAAGAGGCAGGGCTTACAGTTGATATCCTCTTCACCCACCACGCGGTGATTCTTTCCAAGCGAGATGCCGCCGAATTCATACTTAACCCAAGCAAGGACAAAGTCTCGCGGGAGTTTTGGGAATCCGTTCTTTTCAAAAGCGCACGAGCAAGCGAGCGCCATGATGATGAGGTGAGGATCTTCGGTTTACAAGGATTCGATTCAGGCTCTCCGCTCAAATATGGAGAGGTGCCGCTCCGCAGGAATAGCTTCGTTCAGTTCCTCCTAGGTTCCAATTCAGCGCGTGAGGGCGCGCGCACATCGAGAGCGCTCAAGGCCCGCGGGCACCTTGTGTCGTTTGGGGTACTGCCGGGGCTACGCAAGAGTTCAGAGCGTCATACTTGAGGAATAACCACCGATCCCAAGCTCCTCTCCGTTCATAGACGAAGCGCGGTCGCTTACAACGGTCACACACGTTGGCGCCATCTCTGAAGTCTCTCCGAAGCGCTTAAACGGGGTGTGTGCAAGGATCTTGCTTTCACGTTCGGTTGAACTTCCATCGCCGTTGAGAGGGACTTGTCGGTTCTGATCAGCGATAATGAAGCCCGGCGTTACCATACTTTTTAGCTCTAACTGGAAAGCTGAA
Organism: Bdellovibrionota bacterium; assembly: GCA_044347025.1. Taxonomy (GTDB): domain Bacteria; phylum Bdellovibrionota_C; class UBA2361; order UBA2361; family OMII01; genus OMII01. Next base: position 6,532 of record JBIIYC010000136.1, on the reverse strand, counting down.
ACCCTACAGTGCAGCTCCAGACCTTACGTTGTGGGCCTAATCTGACCGGTCTCGGCCGAACCTTCATCGGCTCGCCCCCCATTTCGATTACCTACAAAAGGGTCTTCGACGTTTTTAGTGGGTGCTTTTTGATGATATCAGGCCGTTCACGCGCACGAGCACGTAATAACCTCGTTTTTAGGCGGAAACTCAGCGGGTTATGCCGTAGCTCTGCCCCACTACTACCCACTAATTCCGTCGATGAGCCTTACAAAAAAGCGATCGATGTGCCGGTCACTCGAAGTGCTACTTACGAATGGATAGCATACGGCGCAAGATTGCGACGAATACGTTCAACTACATCAGCATCAGTCGCTGGGATAAAGGCATTTCCTGTCATACGCTCATAGAGATCGATGTACTTGCGACCGAGCATCTTACGCACTTCGTCGGAGATTTCAGGCTTTGGGCCCCCATACTCAAAACCTTGTTCACGCAACCAGAGCCGAAAGAACTCCTTATCGAGGCTCTCTGGTTCCTGCCCCGCAGCCATCCGCGCCTCGTATGTTTCTGCGATCCAGTATCGAGAGGAATCAGGGGTGTGAACTTCATCCCCAAGGGTAAGCACACCGTTTGCATCAAAGCCCATCTCGTACTTGGTATCAACCAGAATGAGCCCATGTTGAGAAGCGATCGCTTGTCCACGCGCAAAGAGGGCTAGTGCCTTCTCTGATATCTCTCTCCACTGCTCTGCGGTTGCGACCCCACGAGCAATAATCTCGTGTGGATCGATAAGCTCGTCGTGTTCACCCTTGGTAGTCGGAGTAATGATAGCTCCTCCAGGAAGCTTCTGATTCTTGACGAGCCCATCCGGCAGCAGGTTTCCGCAAAAGGAGCGGACTCCTTTCGAGTAGTTTACCCACGCGGACGTAGAGGTCGATCCGGCCAGGTATCCTCGCACTACGATCTCTACCGTAAGCATGGAGAGCTTTTTTACAACCGTAACATTTGGATCCGGAACAGCGAGGACATGATTGGGCATGATGTCTGCAACGCGCTCAAACCACCACGCGCTCAGTTGATTTAATACCTGGCCCTTACCTGGGATTGAGCACCACGAGACATCAAACGCAGATTGCCGATCGGTCGCAATCAGTATGCTTCGATCATGCTGCGCATAGACATCTCGAACTTTTCCGACGTATCGCTCACCAAGATGTGTGAAATTGGTGCCTTCCAGAGCTTGATGGATCATAGCGAAAGCGTAGCACGAAGACTCAAACAATATACACAATTCTTCTCTACACTAATTCTTCGCCGTCTGATCAGGGCCGGCCTGATTCGGTGCAGCGTTCACCGCTACCGGCTGCACATCCGCGCTCAGGGTTTGAAGTGGCGCCTGTTCCTCTGTTGCTTGCTCCACCACAGCCGCATCCCATCCGCCACCGAGCGCCTTAAAGAGTGCCACAAGTGAGGTAAGGAGCTCGGTCTGACTCTGGCTCAGCTCAAGCTCCGATGCTAAAGCTACGCGCTGCGCATCAAGCACCGGAAGGAGATCCACAAGTCCATTCTCGTACTGAGTACGGGCTATCTGAACCGCTCGGCTACTGTTGTGAACACTATCCGCAAGGAGATCTCTTCGCTCTCGGGAGGCTCCAAACTGGGCAAGCGCCGATTCGGTATCCTCCAGAGCTTCTAACACCGATTTCTCGTACTGAGCTAATGCAGCATCTCGAACGGCATCAGCTCGGTCGATGTTTGCAAAAACGCGCCCCAAGTTAAACGCCGGCCAGGTAATCGTTGGAAGCATACGGTACGAGTCGCTGTCTCCCGAGCCAAAGCCGTTCGGACTCCGTGCTTGAAGCGAAATGGAGCCGTTGAACGTCACTTTTGGGAAGAGATCACCTTTGGCGACACCGATACCGGCGGTTGCTGCCTCAAGGCGTGCTTCGGCGGCTCGGATATCAGGGCGCCTCTGCAAGAGACCAGCCGGATCGCTCAACGTGATTGGACCAACGTAGTGAGGCAAGGGCTCAACTTTGGTAAGCTCCGGCACAACGTCAGCCGGCTGTTTGCCACACAACACAGCGAGCCGATACATTGCGGCTTTCGCACGAGCCTGCAACGCGGGGATTGTTGCCATCGTATTCGAGTATTGAGCTTTCGCCCGCACGACATCAAACTCTGTCGACTGTCCGCCCTTGAAGAGGGCCTCTGCAATCTTCACAACCTGACTCTGGGTTTTGGCATTCTCTTGGGCAACTCCGATCTGCTGCTGAGTGCCGCGGAGAATAAAGTAATTTCGCGCGACTTCACTTACAACGATACGTATCGCATCGCGAAGCTCTGCGACTGATGCAGCACTCTCGGCATCTTTTGCCTCTACTTCTCGCCGTACGCGACCAAAGAGGTCTAACTCCCACACGGCATCAAATCCCGCTGAGTAGTATTGATTATTAATATGCGACTGCGTGCTTTGAAAGGCGTCTCCCGCAAAAGTAGATGTTGGAATACGGGTCTCCGTGTAGCTTCCTTGCGAGGTTACCGTAGGAAACAGATCGAGAAAGGTCTCTTGTCGAATCGCTCGAGCCTGATTGACACGAGCAAGCGATGTTTCAAGATCGTTATTTGACCGAACAGATTCCTCGATAAATCGGTTCAGCGTTGCGTCGTTGAAGCTCCGCCACCACGACTCGACGACTTGGCCCTTTGGCGTTGCTACCTGCTGTACCTCAGCTTCTCCAACAAACGACGAAGCAACTGGAATCTCTGGCTTCGCGTAATCGGGGCCAACCTTAAAGCAACCAGACACGAAGGGCACGAGAAGGAATGGAATTGCACGCCTCTGCATACGATACAGAGTTGTAGCAACGATAGTTGCTCTCTGAGTTCTCCAATCGGGCAGCTTACTAAACTTCATGTGAATGCCTTACTCGCTCCTGTTCTAATGCACAACTCCCTGCGCGGACTCCTTCGACCCACGATAGCTCTCCATATCTTGGACGTTACCGGGCGTCGCGGCCACTTTTGGGCGAGAGATGAGCGAATAGAGAACTGGTACCACAAAAAGGGTAAACACGGTACCGACTACCATGCCTGTTACCAGGGTAATACCGATACTATTTCGAGCCCCCGCTCCCGCCCCTTGGGCGATGACGAGGGGAAAGTGGCCCACAACCGTTGCGACCGAAGTCATGAGGATTGGGCGCAGGCGAGTTTGAGAAGCTTGGACAACCGCCTCGAGCTTCTCAAGCCCCTGGAGTTGCAGTTTATTGGCAAACTCCACGATCAAAATACCGTTCTTAGCGACGAGCCCCACCAACGTCACAAGTCCTACTTGGGAGTAAATGTTAAGGGAGGTAGTGCCAAGGAAGACAAAGAGCAGAGCGCCAGCTAATGCCAATGGTACCGAACCCGCCAAAATAATAAACGGGTCGATAAAGCTCTCGAATTGCGCGGCTAGAACCAAGAAGATGACGAGCATCGCAAGCACCAAGGTGCTTGTCATGCTACTTGTCTCTTTGCGCAGCTGCCGCGATTCACCGGCATAATCGATGATGTAGTTACTTGGAAGGATCTCCTTGGCTTTCTCCTCTAAAACCTGTAGCCCCTCATTAATTGAAACACCGGGAATAATTGCCCCTTGGATCTTAGCCGAGTTTAGTTGTTGAAAGCGATTTAACTGGCGCGGCTGTACCGTATCGGCGATAGACGCAACCGTTGCTAATGGCACCAACTTGTTGTTGGGACCTCGCACATGGAGCGAGAGGAGCTGATCAGGGGTCAGTCGATCTGACCTCTTAATCTGCGGTATAACTTTATAGCTCCGCCCTAAGATCGAGAACCGATTAACGTAGTTTCCTCCAACAAAGGTCGAAAGGTCTTCACCGACATCTGCTAGCGACATCCCCATCGCATTAGCTTTGTCACGGTCTACCACAACCTCGCTCTGCGGAAGGTCAAACTTCAAGTCCGTGTCGGCGAACATAAACTTTCCGCTTTGGAACGCAGCGCCAACGAGTTGTTGCGCGTAGCCTACAACCTCACGCGGCTCCGCAGTCGAAGAGATCACGAACTCAACGGGGAAGTCGCTACCACCCGGAAGCGGCGGTGGCGAAGTAACGATGACTCGAACTCCCGGAATCTGCGCTACCTTTTCCCATACTTCCGGCTCAATCTCGGCAACGGTGCGAGAGCGATCCTCCCAAGGCTTAAGCACTACGCCAGAGAATCCGAAGCCTGGGCTGGTAAGTTGAAACGCTCCACGATACTCAGGTATCGTGGCATATGCCTTATACACCTGCGTTGTAGAGAGCTGCATCTGCTCAATGGTCGCCTGCGGTGGCCCCTGCACAATTCCAAAGATCACGCCCTGATCCTCGCGAGGGGCAAGCTCCTTCATCGAGAAGAGATAGAACGGAACAATCAGAAGAACGGTAATAACCGTGAAGGTAACGACCGCGGCTCGGTATTCAAGCACTCGCCTAAGCCATGTGACGTACCGATCTTTGAGAGCATCAAGGGTCGCCTGAACCCTCTTCTGGAAATTATTCTCCCTCTCGCGGGTCTCGACCAGCTTTGAAGACATCATGGGCGAAAGAGTAAGTGCGACTATACCAGAGATCAGCACAGCTCCCGAAAGGGTGAATGCGAACTCCTTAAACAACGCGCCGGTGAGCCCACCCTGAATACCGATCGGAGCATAAACCGCCGCCAGAGTAATCGTCATAGCGATGGTGGGGCCAATAAGCTCGCGAGCGCCCTTAATTGCAGCCGCGATGGGCTCCATGCCCTCCTGAACATGTCGCTCAACGTTCTCGAGCATAACAATCGCGTCATCAACAACGAGTCCCACGGCGAGCACGATCGCTAAAAGCGTGAGCAAGTTAATCGTAAAACCAAACGCTACCATGATGATAGTTGCACCAACCAACGAAAGCGGAATTGCAACTACGGGAACTAGCACTGAGCGTAGAGAGCCTATAAAGAGAAAGATGATGAGGATTACGATTGCGATAGTTTCCGTGAGCGTTGTTAAAACTTCGTGTATCGCCCCCTGAATGTACTTTGTTGCATCGTATGGAACGTTGAGCGTGACACCACTTGGGAGGTTCTTTGAGATCTCGGGAAGGATCTTCCGCACTCGCTCTATCACATCGAGTGAATTCGCGGTTGGCAGCACCCAGACACCCATAAAGGTGGCGGACTGGCCACTAAAGCGAACATCTTCATCGTAGCTCTCAGCTCCAAGAACGACATCCGCTATGTCTTCGAGACGGATAATGGTACTTCCCTTCCTACTCACAACGAGGGACTTGAATTCCTCCGCACTCTTGAGGTCAGTATTAGCAACAAGGCTCACCGCCTCGAGAGCGCCCTTCGTGTTTCCAACGGCTGAGAGGAAGTTATTTTTTGATAAAGCCTGCTTTACCTCCGCCGCACTGATACCCACTGCTGCCATACGGTCAGGTTTAAGCCAGATGCGCATCGCAAAGGTTCGCGCACCAAGGATATCGGCACGCTGCACTCCAGCTACGGCAGAGATCTGTGGCTGCACAACGCGAGTTAGGTATTCAGTGAGCTGATTCGGCTCCAACTCTGAAGAGGCAAAGCCGATGTACATTGAAGCGAATCGATTATCGCTGCTCTCGACGTTAATAATCGGAGCCTCAGCCTCTGGCGGAAGCTCACTCCGCACCTGAGCAACCTTGGCCTGAATCTGCGTTAACGCTGCATTGACGTCAAAGTTGAGCCGCAAATGCGCAATGATCTCACTGGAGCCTTGGCGGCTGGTAGACTCAATGTAGTCGATACCATCAGCACTCGCGATGACCCTTTCTAACGGCGTAGAGATATAGCCGCGAACGAGGTCAGCCGGGGCGCCGATGTAGGCGGTCTTGACCGTCACTATCGCACTATCACTGCGAGGGTACTGACGAACATTTAATTTTTGAATCGATTGATACCCAGCAATCAAGATCAAAAGGTTGACGCAGATTGCAAGAACCGGTCGCTTAATAAAGATATCGGTAAACTTCATGCTCGTACGCCTTATGAGTCCTTGACCTGAGGCTTGTCAGACGCAGGCACTGACTGCTCAGACTGAATGGAGATACTGGCGCCAGGGCGAAGCTTAAAAACTCCCGATGTTACTACTTCGTCACCAGGCGTAAGCCCCTGGAGCACCGCAACCATATCTCCTCGCTTCACACCGAGCTGTACGATCTGTTGTCGCACGGTAGGTTGGGGCTTCTTCTCAACAACGTATACAGAGTTGCCGTACGGCGCATACTGAATGCTTGAAACTGGCACCGTGACAACCTCCTTAGCGGCGCCAACGTCAAGGCTCACTGACCCAAACATTCCAGGCAAAAGCTCTTCGCTCGTATTTGGTATCGTCGCTTGGACATCAACAGAGCGAGTAATCTCATTGATGTTTGGATTTATCGCCGTAACCTCACCTTCAAATCTGCGCCCCGGAAAAGCGTCCACGGTAATAGTGACCTTTGCATGTGCATCTTGAAGAAGGGGGGCTATCTGTTGAGGCACTGAA
>JBIIYC010000022.1:0-23493 GCA_044347025.1 Bdellovibrionota bacterium | reverse complement strand
GATCGGGGCACGGAACCTAACGCGGCTTGATGCAGGATTATGTCCGGCTTGTGTTGCTGCATCAAAGCGGTCAGCCCTTCGCGATCACGAATATCCTGCTCGAAGAAGGCATACATAGCTGCTCGCTCTGCTGACACCGACTGACGCACAGCGTCCACATTCTTTCGAGAGCCAGTAGAAAAATTATCCAGCCCCACCACTCGCTGCCCCAGCGTTAATAGGCGCTCAACGAGATGAGACCCGATAAAACCAGCTGCTCCTGTTACAATCCATGTCTTCTGCGGAGAGTGCTCGACCATATTACAAGCTCCAGTAGGAGATATGTTGCGGAATTCCCTGCGGGGAAAGCATCGATTTAATATCGACTAAAATCCCACCAGGAGAAATGAGTCGTGTCAATCCATCGCTACCAAGCGATCGAAACTCTTTGTGAGCAACGGCAAGAATCAGTCCCTGCACTCCCGTGAGATCGCTCAGTGGTCGCAACTCAAGTCCGTATTCATCACGCACTACTTCTGGATCCGCTATCGGATCGTACAATATCGGCTCAATTCCGAACTCTCGCAGCTCGTAGGCGATATCGGGCACGCGGCTGTTTCGCGTATCGGTAACGTCCTCTTTGAACGTCACCCCCATAATTCCGATGCGAGCCCCCTTCAACGGCAGACCGGAGTGAATCATCATCTTCACCGCGCGTTGTGCGATAAATCGCCCCATATCATCGTTAATTCGCCGTCCGGCCAGGATTACCTGTGGATGGTACCCGAGTTGCTGTGCCTTCGCTGTGAGATAGTATGGATCAACGCCGATACAATGTCCGCCCACTAATCCGGGCGTAAACTTTAGAAAATTCCACTTGGTACCTGCCGCCTCAAGAACGTCCTTCGTACGAATTCCCATCCGATCGAAGATGATCGAAAGCTCATTCATCAACGCGATATTAAGATCGCGCTGAGTGTTCTCAATCACCTTCGCGGCTTCTGCAACTCGAATAGAGGTCGCACGGTGCAGTCCTGCTGAGACTACAGCCCCATAGATCTCAGCGATCCGGTCCGTCGTCGCTGCATCCTCACCTGCAATTACCTTCACAATGCGCTCCAGGGTGTGTTCCTTATCGCCTGGATTGATCCGTTCCGGCGAATATCCGAGGAAAAAATCCACGCCACGTGTAAAGCCAGACTCCGCCTCAAGTATCGGACCGCAAACCTCCTCAGTAACCCCCGGATAGACTGTAGACTCGAATACAACGATCGCTCCCCTTTTAAGGTTCTTCGCAACCATCCGACTGGCTTTTTCCAAGGGGGTCAGATCCGGTTGACGATTCTCATCGATCGGTGTTGGCACGGCGACGATTACCACATCCACGTTGGAGAGAGCGGACGGATCCGTTGTGAAGAGGACAGAGGAGCTTTGTATCTCCTCCTCAAAACCGTCTGAAAGCGGGTCTTGTCCTGCCACGAGCGCATTCACTTTCTCAGCGCTCACATCGACCCCGACCGTTCCCGGGAAGCTTCGACCGATCGCCAATGCGAGCGGAAGGCCTACATAGCCAAGCCCCACTATTCCAACTTTAACTTGAGACATTCTGTATCCTTATACGGTGACACCCCCGACGAATCCGGTGGGTAGGCTACCACCAAACGGGCTAATCCCAAAGAGTGCGATCCGTTTTGGTGGTAGCGCACCGTAGCGGATTCGAGCACAACTCCGTTATGTCGGCAGTCATGAGGATGGAGACCACTAACTCGCCAATGCTTAGGCCCATTTAGACCTGCCCATCAAAGGGCTACACTCTTCATCCGGCCCCCAATTTATGAGATAACCGAGAAGAGGGGTGTTTCGTCCCCTCTTTCCAAGGAGTTTACCCTCTGTGAATCAACGACGTTCGAGCTGGTCACTCGAAGTAGGAACTGTGGCCCAGATACCGATTCGGATCCATGTAACGTTCCTGCTTCTGTTGCTTTGGTTGGTGTTCGGAGTCGACTCTCCATCCCCAATCCTCGAAGGGGCATTCGTCATCTCGATCTTTCTCTGTGTGCTTCTGCATGAATTGGGGCACGCCCTCGTAGCTCGCCGCTTCGGTGTTCAGACCCGTGACATAACCCTCTACCCCTTCGGAGGAGTGGCCTCCATCGGTTCTCAGCCGTCCGCCAAAGGCGAGTTGGCCATCGCCCTGGCAGGCCCCCTGGTCAATGTCTTTATAGCTTTGGCGATCTATCCGTGGATCACGATTCCGGATCTCTCCCACCCCGAGAGCGTTGCTGTTTCGTTTCCAGTACGCCTGTTTCTTACGAATGTGGGGCTCGCCTTCTTTAACCTTCTACCCGCTCTTCCTATGGATGGCGGGCGCGTTTTGCGGGCAATGCTGACACTGCTTGGGCTCAAGAAACCAACAACGATTGCGGCCAGGGTCAGTCAGGTGCTCTGCATTCTCTTGGCTATAGCGGCACTGTATACAAAACAACCGATGCTCTTTGTAATCGCCTTTATCGTGTTTTTCGGCGCGATGCAGGAGCAGGTTCGCACGGAGACCAAGACGATCGCGCACGCATTTACTGTCGCCGATGCAGCGATCCCACGAGAGCGCCTTGAATCCTTCACGCATGGCACGACCGTGTCGAAAGCTCTGAAGATAGCGTTAACATCTCTGCAGCCACTCTATCCAATCATTCGCGGCAATGAACTGCTCGGTGTTATCTTCCGGGAGGACATCCTTGAGCACGCGGCCACACATGCTGACGCGTACGTGGGCGAGATTATCACACGAGCGCTACCCACCATTGACGAGCACGCCTCCCTGGATGATGCGTTGAGCGCTCTCGAACAGGCGAATGCTCATGTAGCCTCCGTCACACGAAACGGTGATTACGTTGGACTCTTGGTATACGACAGGCTTGCAGACTTTCTCCTGCTTCACGAGATTCGACAAAACGCACCGAAGGATGATGACACCGAATGGTCGATGCCACTGTAGAAAAGACGAGCACTGCAACCTCTGATCTCGCCGATGCGACGCAGAGCCCCCGTCTGGCCCGGTTCATGGTGGGCCTCGTAGCCGCCATCGGTCGCACACCGTTTTCGCTGCGGAGCGCTCTCGGCTGGAGCCTGGGATACCTCGTAGGGCTATTCCCTTTACGTGAGCGCTCCATTGCTAAGCTCCAACTTCAGGTCTTTCTTCCTGAGGCGAACGCGGACCGGCTTACACCGCGAGTTTTTGCCAATGCTGGGCGGACCCTTTTTGAATCGTTACGACTCTGTCCGATCCTACGAGTTCGCGCGTCTCGAATAACGTGCGAGGCCTGGCCGACGATAACCTCGTGGCTTAGTTCCGATCGACCTATCGTTGCCCTGACGGCTCACACCGGCAACTGGGACCTACTCGCAGGATACATGATTGCACAGGGGATACCTCTCACGACCATCGGCAAGGAGGCTCGCAATCCGACAGCGCAAAAGGTCCTTAGCTCTATCCGCGATGGATACGGCATAGAGACTATCTGGCGCTCTGATCGGAGTGGGGTGAAACGCCTCCTCCAGTGCCTCAAAGAGCGCCGAACGATCGCCGCGCTCATCGACCAGGACACCCGAGTTGAGAGTGCGATGATTCCGTTCTTTGGTACTCCTGCAAAAACCCCCTCTTCCCTCGTTGCACTGGGCCGAAAAGCAAACGCTCGATTCGTCTCGGCGTTCATGTTTCGTACCGGGTTTATGCGTTACACGGTATTTGTCGAAGAGCTACCAAGCTCCCTCGATGATGCAGCGCTTCTCGCTGAATACCACCGCCACCTGGAACAGCTCGTGCGACGATATCCCGATCAATGGGTGTGGTTCCATAAACGGTGGAGAACTCAACTCGATGGAAGAACTCTTTCTACACGGGAGTACCTCGCCGAATTGCGGAAGCGACTTGCAGAAAAACCTCACAACGATGAATCGCCAGGTGAGAATCGATCCACTCAATCATACTAGCTGCAACCGATGAACAGCTGGCCCGCTACACCTGGCGAAGGGCCGCGGAAGCCTCTTCAGCGACCTCTCGCACGAGGCCCTTGAATCGCTCAGTCATCTCGCGAATCGGGGTAGTAACTGATGCCTCAAGCTCTTGGGGAGTGCCTCGAGGATTCGCGGTATCTCGCTCGAAGTGCACGAGAGCCTCAAGCACGAGACTCGATACACGCGGCCGCCCCAATCCCACGATAGCTCTCTCGAAGAGCCGCCGCTCTCCGGTGACATCCGTTAATCGGTCCTCGAACACAAAACGCTTTCCTCTGCACTCTTCATGAAGTTCTTTAGCTGCCTGAGCTCGGTCGCGGCCCAGCAGGGCAACTGGACACTGTGCCAACAAGCCAACCTGTCGTTCAAGGATCGCGCAGGACGCGATCGCTTCCTGGAGCGCCGAGCCTTCTTTGGTAAGCGCCACGACCCTCCCGTCAAAGTTCGAGTGCATCCTCTGGAACACCGCGTGTGTCTCCGGGTCAGTCGGTTTTGTCTCAGGCAGAAACACACTTCTCAGACGGCTCCACATCTCTACCAACTTGCTGGAAGCCTGCTCATCATGTTTGCAGGGAGAGCTGTCGGATGTCGGACCCCCTTCAATAAGGGCGATCGCTGGTTGTAGGAGCGGCTGGGAGGCGTGTGCTGGTTCTGTCATGGCTCCAACCGTACCAGCTCGATGGGTTATATGGTTCCGTGCTTAGATTCCGTGGCCTTCCCGCTTTTGGGGGGTAGCATGGGTCAGCTCACGGCTATCAGATGTTGGTCGTGCCATTGAACAATCCGTTTTCACCTGCATGAGCATGGTCGGTAGCAAGGGAACGTCCCCTCTCGAAGCCGCGATGAACCACCTCTCGTAGCACTTTTGCCCTCGCTCCCTGTTGTAACCACACATTCCGAGTAGTGCAAAGCGCTCTGACACAGTAGAATCCATGCGTGTTAAAACTCCCTGCTATCATCTCTTACCTGGTTGTCACCTGCGCTCTCTCAGCGTGCAGCCTCTTCTCAAACAGCTCGTCTATTGATCACGCTGAGGCCCTCGCAGCCGATGGACGTTACGAAGAGGCGATCCAGATATACTCGGAGCACATGCAGGAACGGCTCGCCGTGAGCGATAGGCCTGCATGGGAGAATCCGTATTTCTACATGCTCTCCATCGGGGATCTCCAGCTTCGCATGGGACAACCCGAACAGGCTCTCACCTCCTTCACAACAGCCGAGGAGCACCACGTCGACGCTTCTCTTATTTCAGACCGTTACCGTTCAGTTGCGATCTGGTACGAGGAACATGGACAGCTCGAGAAAGCCCTCGCAATTCTCACAAAGTACCGAGATCGCGACTCCCTTCTCTTTGACGCCATGCTAGACCGCATCGCTCGTGCGATGACGGCCCAGGAGGCTGCTCAAACGGGTCGGTAAACGTGGCTACCTTGCCAATACGGAGGCCTCACGCTATTTTAATCCGATAATCCTATGACGACATGCCCAGTAGCCCCAACTCGCACTTCTCAGCAGCAGATACACGAAGGGTCCTCGTTTGCGGAGGCGCCCTTCTCTCTTGCGACGGCTCTCTTTGATATCGATGGGACCCTAGTAGGCGCACAGCATGCCATTTCGCCCCGTACAAAAAGTGCAATCGAAGCCCTCAAGGCAAAGGGCGTTACGCTCGGACTGGCAACAGGGCGCGCCAATTTCGCGACGGAAGCAGTCTCCAAGACTCTGGGGATTACTGGCCCCTCGATGTTTTTCGCGGGTTCCCTCATCCAGGATCTCTCGACAGGAGAGACCTTGTACCAAGTAGAGCTCACCCACAACTCGATCACAGAACTTATGCGCCTCTCTGCGGACAAAGGCTATCACCTTGAGCTGTACACGGATGCTGATTACTACGCCGAGCGGATGACACCAGAGTTGACGATTCATCAGCAGTACTGGCCGCGGCCTGCAAAGCTCGCACCGCTGCATCAGGTCATGCGAGATACTACGATCATCAAGGCAGTGATCATGACCACTGTGGGAGCGGGACAGCAGAAGTTACAGACGGAGCTTAACTCAATTCCAGGGATCACTGTTACCTACAGCTACGGCGCGGTACATCCTGATGTTGTGTTCGCCAATATCGTCGACGTGAAGGCAACTCGAACCGCGGCATTCCACGAACTATTGCGCATCAACGGATGCTCAGCAGACCACGTAGCAACCTTTGGCGATGCGGAGGCGGATTGCGAGTTCCTCAAACTCGCACGCTTCGGTGTGGCGATGGCGAATGCCTCGGACACGGTAAAAACCGCAGCGTCCTATGTTACCACCAGCGTGGATGAGGGTGGTGTTGGACTGGCGATCGAGAAATTGTTTCTGTAAGGCTCAGGACGAAGATTGACACCGTTCGCGCGGAGAGCAAGGGCTCGCTGCAGTTATTGCTATTCTTGAGGATCACTCAGCCATTCCAGTGGCACTTCTTGGATCACCTGCTTTCGGATCCTCTTTAGTCTTCGCGACCAGAGCGCACCGGGCTCATTGAATTCGCCCTCACAGGCCACCCAGAGCATCGGAGATGTTGTGACGACACTTCTAGTGGGAAGAAACACATTAGCGTCGTCGGCCCGAAGACGAACCAATAGCTCAACATATCCCGCCGCAAGCGCGTGTTCTCGCATTGCGACATCTTCCCGTAGGGACCGCTTGGAGAGCCCCTGCCGGAGGGAATCGACAAGGCGTATCGCTTCTCGAAATTTATTCTGATGAAGGAGCTCCAAGCAGTCGTCGAGAATCGCGGTGATAGCTTTCGCGTGCTGGGTAGCTTGAGGCAGAAGCGCTTTTACTCCGTCTCCCTTTGTGGAAGCTTCAACCGCTCCAACTAGCTGCCGAAACCATGTTGGAGATGCCCCTTCCGCCCGGTGTGGATACTCAGCGATCCAATTCGAAAGGTTGGAACGGAACTCCCCCTCCTCTCGCGCAAGCACCTTACGGCGCGCCGCATCCCCCTGATGGATGGCCTGCGCTTGAAGGCTCCACAGAAGTCTCAGCGCCTCCTCAGCAAACGGAAGCACCATTTCGAGGGCGATAACCCGTGCCCGCTCACGATCGCCCTCGGCGAGCGAGATAGGCTCAAAGAGCGAGCTCTTTCTTCGGCACGGTTTGGCGTACTCCTGACCTCGATAGTAGTGGTCAAACTCTCGGAAGAGCTGAAGGTAACAGATCGTGGACGCGGGGGCACACACCCGATCGCGCGAGAGGATCTCTGAAACCTCAAGCCCCACCATGAGCCGCATCCACGGATCGCGGACATCTCGGAGCTTATAGGCGAAGGTCAAGCCGAGCTCTTGCGCTGTCGCTACCGAGGTGAGGGCGAGCTCTTCGAGCACAACCTTCGCGGCCTCTCGGTGTCCAGCCTTTTGAATCCATCCGCGGCTGAGCAGCTTTGTAATAATCTCTTGTCCAACCGACTCACGCTGGACTGGGTCAAGCCTCGAAAGTGCTTCGCGGGCTTTTGCACCGGCCTCCCCTCGGTGTGCAAAAAGAGCTGGGGGGACGAAGTGCTTCGATTGATGTGAAGAATTACCGGGAACGGGCATCTCGATTCGGTCCAACTACCCCGAAACGACTCGGGAACCATTTCAACCTTCTTTGTATCGGTAATAGTTGCGTGATGTAAACAAAAAACTGCGCGGTGCACAGCAGCCGGATCCCGATGTATGACGAAAGCATGCTATCAGATCCTTTTGGTACGGAACGGTCTCAAAAAGAGCCGTTAGATTGGAGTGGCGAGCATCTACGCCTGCTCTGAATGCGAACATCGCTCCGGGCGAGCGCGCAAACGGCAGGTTAGCATTCACAATGCGTTACTCGACGAATGCAGATGCTATCAGCGGTCGAGATCGCGTGATCCGACCATTTCCATTAACCGGTCTGGTGCTGGAGCATCCAAGATCACCTGCGAGGAGTCTGGTCCCACACCGATGAGTCGAACCGGCGGCAACTCACGACTACGCCATGTATCGCCATAGGCTGCCTCGATCGTCGCGCGGTAGACCGTTGCGACATACTGCTGCGCGTTACTCGGGAGAGCCGCGAAGCTTCGAACACCACTGATATCCTCGGACCACGACGGACACTCCGTGTAGATCGGCTGGCACCCGCGACGGACCGAATCGGACTGGGGCATACGTCTTGTTACCTCTCCATCGGGCAGCCGGTACGCACTACACACCTTCAGCACGCCATCCCACTCCGCAGCGAGTCCCCCTGTCCTTGTTAACACATCGATCTTGTTTATCGCGATCTCCTCAAAACCACCGTGCCTCAACACGTGCCCCTTTTCCACCGCATCGTACCATCCGACCATGCGTTGTCGGCCCGTGGTGGTTCCGAACTCGATCATCCGCAACGCTCGTCCAAGTGGATGTTCGTCGCCTATCTCGGTCAGGAACAGATGCGTTCCCACTTTGGTGTCGTACGCCTTACAGACACCAATGGTGTGAATAGGCTGCACGGGAATATTCCCCGACTGAAAGAACTCGGGGGTGTAGGTGTGCGAAGCAGTAACGTTTGGACTGAATCCATGGCGCTTATCCAGCCAATACGCCTGCCCGAATTCACCAAGCACATACTGTCCCTGCTGCTGACACTCCAGGATATGGTCAGCTAAACTTCCAACGCACCGCGTAAGCTGTTGGCCTGCTTCCCAATATGCATCCACGATCGCCTGAGCATTGAAGCTAAACGGCTTCGATCCACAAAAACGGGTGAGATCAAATGCCTCCGATGAGAAGATCTCTCGATCGATCGATTCTTTGTTCGCCTTCAATTCAGCGCTGGTTAGCTCTTCAAAAAAGCCCCGCCAACGATCGGGAGCGACGCGCGTACATGCCGCAGCGAGACCCTCCGCACGGCTAATTCTTTCACGTAGTTTCTTCTCGAACTCAGCACGGGACTCCAGGAAGTCCGCATAATGCACAACGTATTGTCCCACTTCATCGATGTACGATGGGGATATCCCGCGACCCGTAGAACCGCGTGGAACCTCACGCTGCGCCTCTTGAACCTTATCGAGGATCCGATGCGTGATGTCGCTGACCATTGCACGGTGATCAATCAGGAGCCGGCTGAAAACCGCATGTCCCGCTACTTCTAATGGACGCCCCTCCCACAAAAACTTGAGAGGATCCGCAACCACTCCCCGTCCAATCCCAAGTCGCGAAATCTGCGGATCTCCGACACCCGCCGGGAGGAGATTAAGCTTTAGTCCATCTGCGGTGTGTCCTGAATTCGCCCCGCCGTTTACCTTAAAGACGAGCCCCACGATATCTGGACGTCCAGTCACTGCGCGAAGGATACGAGCAGCGTCGGGAATAGTACGACCCTTACCCTCATCTCCCGTGCTGATACCGGTGACCGCAATGAGATTACTTCGAAACGGCGCGATGCCGGTTACGATCTCACGACTTGGGAAGAGAGCATCTCCAAGGTTAAGTACGGATTGAATGGGATACGGCGTGAATTGAGAACCCGACATCGTTTGCATGGACTACCTACTTACAACAATCGGGGTTCGACAGTAGGAGTCCACTACGCCAAAAGCAAGAGTGACACTGACGATCGAGAACTGGTCACCAAACCTCTCGACTATTTCCGACTGATTCGGACACCCTACCGTCGCGCCGACGTCTGCGCCAAGCCACCCGGCACTCGAATGGTCGCTGTTGTTTGCTTGGAGGTTACCCTCGATGCGCCGCTCCCAACACTGACCGTGTATCGAAGCGTATAGGTTCCCTTCGGAAGGTCCCTGAACAGCACACTCCTACTCGACGTCGACTTCGAACGGCGGAAAGATCCCCTGCTGACCGTAACGTTGTAGCTCACCCGTCCCGTGAATCTCTGGAGAAGGGTGAAGAGTTGATATCTCGCCGACTGACCTCTCAAGCTCGTGCGTGTCAAGTCAATTCGTGGTGCGCTCGGCTGAGTGGCGCCGGTAGGATCAAGACAGTCAGCCGCACCGTTGCCGTTTGCATCCGTATCCGGAACATTACAACCACATGCGCCAGGGGCATTTTTCGAAGAGGATGGGCATCCATCGCTGCAATCCGCTGTTCCATCTCCGTCACTATCGGTTTCTGGGACTCCGCATCCACAGCTCTGCGGTGCTGTTTTATTCACGTCTCGTGGGCATCCGTCACCACAGTCGGGAACAGTATCGTTATCAGTATCTATATCCGGAGCATTTGTGCAGACATCAGCACAGTTCGGAACCAAATCACCATCACTATCCTGCTCACTAGCACCGCATCCACATTCACCGGGCGAGCTCTTGTTCGGATCGCTCACGCACAGGTCGAGGCAATCCGGAACTCCGTCTCCATCGCCATCGGTAGGGCATGAATTCTGAGCAAGATATACGTGTTGAACAGAGTTCGGCGTAGGTAATGTTCCATTGGTCGTATTATTTGGAACTGCGTTGGTGGCCACACTCTGAAATGCCACCACCAATCCATTGTTGCTTACGTGCGTGATCGTAGCATCAGCATCAAGCCCAGTACCACCGGTTCCCGGCGTGACCAGGTACGTTTGGTTGAGGATACGATCGTACATAAAGATATTCCTGACTCCGGTGGTTGCAGAAGCGAGGAGATTCGTCGCCTCCGATTCGAATATAACATAGTGCGCATCTCTGCTAATCCAGGCGTTCGTACTAGCGCCATTAGCTCCGCCCGTTGAACCAAATGCCTTGCTGATTATCTCGGTCGTTCGCGTAACTGCATCGTACATGTAGATCTGCGATACGCCGTTCGTTGGTAGGTATGAAACGGATTTCGGGTGCGGGTAGAAGGTCTGCGAGCCCTCCTTACAAACCATGTTAGCGTTGCTCCTGTTCACAACAAGGTCCGTAGCCATAGATTCATACACCACGAACCGACCCGTCTGATCGAGTCGCGGCCGTTGACTATCGCCATTAGCAGGCTCGTTGTCATTCCGGATCGGCAGTAACACACCAGAGATTGAGCACCGCGGAACCTGTGCGCGACTAATTACTGAGAAGCGGTCATCTTTTGAGTAATAGATATCTGAATAGCCTGAGATATCTGGATTGAAGTGGGTTGGAACGGTCGACTGAGAGTCAAATACAACAATTGATGAGTCAGCACTCATTGCTGGATGGAACGCATCATCGTCTAATCCACGCCTCACAAGCGACCCCGCATGCAAACCATACGAGTCAAACAGCACGGAGGTATAACATTCTCCAACGCCGTATCCATTTTCAGATCTATTGTCACATACCGAACCATCTCGGATTAGCACATTTCGACTCGCGAAGCCTCTCGACGCCACACACTGAGGGTTAAGGTTGTTGAACACATTCGGAGCACTTGTGGTAAATAGAATCTTCTTACCATCATCACTAAGGCCAGAGAGATATAGGCTTTCTGTCGAGCCTTTTCTGCACGCGTCCTCGGTACTTGACGTTGAAAGCCACGACTCCTCAAATTTACGGTCGTGTACGACGATTTGCGTTATCGGTGTGTAGGTGGGTTCCGGTGCCGGTAGTGGCGTTGGTTGTGGATCTTTTCCATCCCATAAGTTCTTCGCCTTACTCTCGTACACAACGTAGCGACCCTCATCGTCGGCGGGGCCTCCTATTTTTGGATTAACGCTATCGTGATTACCTTGAAATTCTGCCCCTGCATTATCAAGACCAACGCTCACACATCGAACGGACTCGTTGTAATCATCAACCCAATACACCTGAAACAGCGTAGTTCCGGAACACCGCCCGGATGCTAAAGGGCCAGCAAGAGAAGGAAGATCGTCAACCTCTCCATCTCGCGTTGCAAAGGCGAGATAGCGCGGGTCATAGGATGTTTTTCCGGTAGGATCGATGAATGGGTACTCTTGAAACACGAGATCTCGACTATCCTGGCTTAAAGGCAATACGGTTCCGCTTCCGTCTTTACGGATACTCTTTCGGTAGGTCGATGTGGCAGAAAATGGCTGCGCACTCGCTGGAGCGAGCGACACGGCGAGTAACCCCGTCAATACAGAGCAAGTCAAAGCGGTACGCGCACCCAATCGTTTCATAGCACCCTCGTAGAGGAACCTAATCCCACAAAGAAGGGTCGGCGTTATGCTGCAAAAGGATAAGACAAAAAGATCCCCCGCAATCGGAGCGACACTCAATCGGCTAAGCAACTGACAACACTAGACTAAGATAACAAGCGGTGGTCAACCCGGGGCTTCAAAGCAGCTCACTCGGTGCCTTAGCTCTCTGAAAGACGGACTAACGCGCGAATATCACCGGTTGCCGGCAACAATACCATTCGACGACCGATACCCCAGGGACGACGCTCTAATTCAGGGCTCAAATCACTCGGAGCGATCGCAGTAATCAACTCGCCACTAGCAAGGTCACGGAGCACACATCCCAAACGACTCGCTATGCCGAGTGGCGCCAAGAGATCCCAGAGTCGCTGCTTACCAATCACCGAACCGCGAAGGGCCCCCAGTGCCGTGCCCAGAAAATCGTGCACACTGGAACCACTCGATACCCAGGGGTACTGGAGTATCCACCTGTTCTTTGCCAGCCACTCTCGATCTTTTGAGCTCGCCGACATTGTGTCGGCTTCGTCGGTGCCCCGTATGACTGATGTAACGGTGCCAGATCGAATATCTTCGCACTGCACACCGGCTGAATCACAAAAATACACCAATCCCTTAACCGGGACACCGACTACCCCGCATATCGGCCAAATGCCCCCATCGACTCGTGCCGTTAATGCCGCTGCGATACAAAACTGCTGTCGCCCTTCAACGAAGTTTTTGGTGCCATCAATCGGATCGATGATAATCTGGTTGTCCGATGCCATAAACTTGGAGTAATACCGTCCGGGCTCTTCATGCGAGAAATCGTGATCCGACACTCGCTCCTCACCGAGCACTGGAATCGTCGGCCATGCGCTTTGCAACTCACGAGTAAAGTATTCCTCCACCGCACGGTCAGTCTCGGTAACGAGGCTTCCATCCATCTTTTCAGAGGCATCTCGGGAGACGGCGTTCACCGCATCCATAATGGTAGGGTGAACATCTCGGACCAACCGACGCACCGTCGAGACAAACTCATCAATGAGCGCACCCATACCTCTCCTTTTGCACCCGTCGCCTAGGGCAGCAAACCGAACTACTCCACTCGACCCCGCGCGACCTGCGCCATGAACGCCTCATCCTTCACGGCGGCCTCAATGGCACTTCCCATCGCTTGCGCAAGAAGCTTCTGAACGCTCTCCTCATCGAGGAGCGGATCGCTCGCGGTAGCTTCGCCCGAGAATGTAGCGAAATAGATCGGATGCGACCGAGTATCTCGAACAGTAACTTTTAGCCGCGCTGAGGCTTTCGCCTGCGATGACGGGAACGACGGCGTTACCGTTGCCTTCCATTCCGTGATGGTGCCCTCAACCATCGGTGCGTTCAAGATAGCGACACGCACGCCTGCCTGGCGAAAATAGCGCGTGAAGCCCTCCTGCACGATCAGACCGAGTTCACCCTCTGAGCTTACCCGGCGGCCGTCAATCACCACAATCGTATCGGAGGAGCGTCCATCCGTGAACGATCCGATCTTGACCTTCGCCGCCTCCGCAGGAACACCCGCTGTATCGGTTTGCAGCTCCGGGACGTTCGGAACAGAAACACGTAAGCCGATCTCAGGAGCACAACCTGAGAGCACGACCATCACTACAGTTACAAAAGTATGAGCTATCTTTTTCATGGACGCATTGTCCTCCGTCACCGTCGATTTAGCAACCCGAACTGGACCTCGCGAGGCCACAGAAGCACCGTATTCGACCCGTATCAGGCCAGCAGCTGCTCGCAGGCACGAGCTTCGTCTCGTACTACGAGCTCTGGATCCACGAACCCACGCTGCACAAGGCTCCTCGCCTCATGTCGATACTGGGTGCCCTCAATGCGACCCAGTTTCACAACGCTCCAAAGAGCATGCTGGCGTACAATTGGAGAAGAATCGGAGAGAAAGGCGTCTCGCAGAATGGGTGCAAGATGCACACTGGCTGTGTTCGCCGCAACTACGCACGCATTACGTACGAGCCCCTCACGTTTCGTCCTCATCAGCGGCGTTCCGCCAAAACGCGCCACAAAATCATCATTCTGGCGAATCGACAGCAGCTTAGCCAACGGGAGCATCTGCCCACTTCCTGCCTCTGGCGAGAACTCCTTCCACGCGGGCGACAATCGCTTTTTCAGCGGCAAGACATTAAATGGACAAACATCCTGACAGACATCACACCCGAACAACCACTCCCCCAAGGATTCACGCTCCGTCCACGAGAGGGTGCCGCGCTTCTCAATCGTTAAGTAGGAAATACACTTGCGAGCGTCGAGAACTCGCTCACTGATGAAAGCACCCGTTGGACAACTATCGATACACCGAGAGCAACTTCCACATGATCCACTCACCTTGCTATCGCGGTCCGGCCAGTCGGAGACCTCAAGATTCCAAAGGATCTCCCCCAGAAAAAGAAAGCTGCCAGCACGCGGGATGATCAGCATCGTGTTTTTACCGATAAAGCCGAGCCCTGCTTGTCGAGCGATGGCGCGCTCCAGCAGCGGCACGGAATCGGAAAACACTCGGTAGACAAGCGCACCGCCGAGGTGATCGGAGATTGCACGAGCGAGGCTCTCAAGTCGCTTTCGCAGAACCTTGTGGTAGTCCCGCCCCCAGGCGTATCTCGCTACCCGACCGTAGCCCACACGGAGCGGCTCTCGCGGTCCCCGATCGTAGTACGCTCCAACCGAGACAATGGTCCGAACGCTATCGAGTAAGCGAGCCGGCTCTGTTAACAGGGCACTCTCACGCTGCATGAAGGACATCTCACCGGCACACCCGGCGCTCTGCCACGCCTCAAGCCGTTCCCTATCCTCTCCAAGTCCATCCGGCACACTCACCCCAACGATCGCCAAGCCCTCGTGGGCAGCGAACTCGGAAAGGGTTTGAAAAGAGATACTCGGCATAGCCTCCGACTATACCAGGGCTACCCAGGAATCCCTAGGCTCCCCAAACATGCCCTCCCACCCCCCATAGGCTCCTCTCCCTGGAAGAGCACGTTCAGGGGTCACGGACCTCACGGCTGGAGTCCCCAACCAACAACTTCAACGGGGTAGCCGGGAAATACCCCGAGAGGCTCGACAGCCCCGTCGGAACAGGGTACACTTTACCCCGTTGTTTGTGTCCCTATCGTCTAGCCTGGCCTAGGACGTGACCCTTTCACGGTTAAGACACGGGTTCGAATCCCGTTGGGGACATTTTATGACATAACCGAGCGTGCGGTGTGGCACCATTCGAGCACGAGCATCAAGCCGGCTAGGTAGCATGGCGTACACTGTTTGCTAGTCCAGACTGTGCCTAGGAAGCCCGCCAGCCATGACCCCAAAGGCCCCAATGGGATCCTCCGCCCAACACAGCTCCCCCCTTTCTGCCTCTCAGCGATTCACCCAAGCCCTCTCCCTGGTTCCGGAGATAGCAGAGGTGGAAAAGACGATTAGAGCAACGTTCTCGTCCGACGTAGCGGCGATGCGCGAGATCCCAGAGTACCTCCTCGCTCTCGGCGGCAAGCGAATCCGACCGATCCTGACACTTCTCAGCGCTAAAGCACTGGGAGCCACGTCCATCAGCCGCGATATCATCACCGTTGCAGCGGGCATCGAGCTTATTCACATGGCGACCCTAATGCACGATGACATCATCGACGAATCGCCCATTCGGAGGCACAAACCTTCACCATACGCGCGCTACGGCACCCCGCTTACCCTGCTATCGGGGGATTTCTTGCTCACGCGGGCGTTTGGGTTGTGCGCAAAGCTCGACGACGAGATTATCGTTGCCACCGAGCAAGCGTGCATCGAACTTGTTGAAGGCGAGGCGCTTGAGACCCCACTCCACATCGAGCCTCACACACGCGCATCAAGCCGAACGATCGCGGAGCGAAAAACCGCATCTCTGTTTCGCCTGGCAGCGTTCTGTGCATCTCATCTGACGGGAGCGGATCGATCCACAACGGAGGCACTGTGTACCTTCGGGCAATCCCTCGGCGTCGCATTTCAATTCATCGACGATATTCTTGATGTACTCTCCGATGAGGCAACGCTCGGTAAGCGCCCCGGACTCGATATCGCCGAGCGTAAGCCATCACTGGTGAATGTACTCTGGCTAGAAAGCGGAGACCCCGCCGCTCAAAGACTTCTCCAGCCACCTCACGGCGATGATGAAGCGCAATTCGTCGCTCAATCGCTCAAGACACTCACCTCAGGACCAGTCATGGATCGTGCAAAAAGCCTGGCACAACAGGACGCACTCAATGCCGCAGACGCTCTCCGCCGCGGCCTGGGAGAGGAACGCTCGCAATCTGCGGAGGGACAGGCCCTTTTTTCCGTCATCGATTTCGCCCTCGAACGAATGCTGTAACAGCAAGTTCTGAGAGAATCGCCTCCTACCCCGGTATGAATCGGGGGATTTCAGCGCTAACTCCCCTATTCCGCGGCAATCACGGAACAGCCAGGTAGAGGCTCCGCAGGGCCCCTGCTCTTCCAAAGCGCGTAAAAATCGCTAAAAATCAGGGCTTTACCGGGGGATATGCGGAGGACGCACGAGTACTGACGCGAGGGGCCCTCCTACAATCCCTGCTTCCCCACCTTCCTAAAGCATCGCGCAACACAAACCCTGCCATAACCCTGTGTATTGAACGTCGCTGAGAGCAATCTCAAGCGGCTGGTTATTACAAGGTCGCCTACAGGTTTTAGAGGCATTCCAACGGCAACGGAGGGACGCTTCGAAGGAGGAAAACGTGGCTTTAAATTTCACGGAGTCTAGTGTGGGCAGTTCAGACCGATTACCAGAAATGGATCTCGCGTATCTCGGCGGGAAAGGATACACGGCGGTAAGTGAGTTGATGAGAGCGATGATTCTTCGCACAATCGAAGATCTTCAATCGGGGCCCGAACTCCGGCAAGAGGCTCTCGACTACATCATGAATGAGGACGAGGATTACATCCTCTCTTTCAATTCGATCTGCCGTTACTTTTCATTCGATCCCGACAAAACGCGCTATGCAATTCTTAACGCCAAGTCGAGGATTCGTACACGGCGCAGAGCGGCATAGCTATCGCAAGCGCCCCTCGGGGGCTCTTGTGCAATAGAAATGGGGCCCCGAGAGGCCCCATTTCACTTTTTGCGCTATCACAAACGGCCAAACGGCTTCTCCTACGCCGCCAGCTCCTCGCCATCAGATGCCAACTTGAGCATACGCTCAACACCCCGCAGCTTCACAATCTTTAACTGGCGCTGCTCCTGCTCCTCGCTCTGGGTCAGGAACGCTTTTCGGCTCAGTTTCTGCAGCTTCTCTTCGAGCTCTTTGTGTCGTTCGTAGAGCTTTTTCAGCTCAAAGTTGCTCGGCACTACTTTTTCAATACGCTCACGATCAGCACGCTCCATCTCCATCCTCCCGTCACAAGCCCCCGAACATTCGTCCGGGGATTACGATTGAACTACTTGAACTGCCAAGAATCCGTAAGGGCACACCGCAATCTATCACCCCGAGCTTATGTACTCGGTTCATTGCATTTCGAACTCGTCGCTATTGTGAAGAAGTTCGCTTCCGTACCCTCTTACAAAGTATCGCTCATTTCGCCGGAGTTTTGGAAACAATTCGACATGTGGAAAAAAGTTTTCCAGCGATGCGGCGCACACACCACTCGGCATACGGTCAGCCAGGACCACAGAAAAAAGTCACGCACCGTCCAGCTCCGGAAGCATCCCGACGGTGAGAATGGAAGCGTTGATCCGAAATGGTGCAGATCTCCGCGCTAACTACCTGAACCCGCGGAGCAGCCGCTTGCAACTGCTTGATCGCTGTCGCCCCTGTGTCGAGCAGTAACCCATGAGGGGTATCCTGATAGACCGCAGATCCCCCTATCGCCTCAACCACCTCGGCTCCTACCTGATAGCGCCCAATACCGGCACAGGCCATCACCACGGCATCTCGCGGGTCCCCCAAGGCTCGAACCCCCTCAGCGATAACACCGTTCGCAAGTCCCCTCCATCCTGCATGGATAAGCACCACCGACGAAGCGCCCCGAACGATGATAGGGACACAGTCGGCACTGAGAACGCCTGCTGCATAGGCACGACACGCCGAATCATGATGCGATGGTATAAGCAACGCGTCACACTCACCCTGCCGCAACACGCGACCTTCGTCCCTCGAACTCCCCCACACTGATGTGGATCTCCTTAGATCCAGCACCGTCGAACCATGAACCTGTGTCGGTAGAACGAGCCCCTCAACACCTACAGCGGCACAAAGCCGATCCGCTGATTCCTGCGCCCCCGCCCGGTCAAATGACAACTGCCGTGTCGTCATGCCGTGAACGACTCCGGCCTTCCACCAGGGGGTGTACACAAGCAGCTCAATTCCATGGTGAACAACAAATGAAAAATCAGGATGCATCCGACACTACCAATTCCTATGAAGAAAGCTTGCTACGGTATACCTCAATTGTGATCTGATGGGGTACTAGCAGGGTGGTGAAATCTTCATCCCTTCACGATGGAGCATCACAATAACCCACAGGAGGTCATCTCACGGCCCCCCCTTTACGGGCTAGCTGCCTAGGTCCGTCAGCGCGTCTACTAAAAATGCCGGCGCCATTCCATTAATCACTATGAGTGCCAAAATCAGAAATATCACCACACGCTCTCGTACCAGGAGCGCGGTCTCAGGATCTCGCCCTCCGAACGGCTGCCCGTAAAATATACGCGCGAAGAGACGAAAGCTGGAAAAGCCATTTAAGGTGAGTGCAACTGCAATCAAGGCTACCATTAGACTGTGGTGTTCTAATCCTTGCCCCAACATCACCTCTTCATTAATAAAGCCCAGGGTACCCGGAAAGCCTACGAGCGATAAAACGCACACCAGGTAACATACTCCCAACTCTGGAAAGAGAGCTCCCAGACCGGATGGTGCCAGAACACCGCGTACACCGAACCGACTAGTCAGCAGTGCGCACACCCCCATCAAACCCAGGATTGCGACCAGCACGTTCACCGCATCAAGCAGGGACACCGTCACCCCCATATGCCCAAAACCGATGGAACTAAGGGACATCAAACTGATGTGACTTAGGTAGAGATAGGCGGGGATCCTTTTCAGTCGCCGCTCGCCGAAAAAAAGGAGCGCGGCGTAGACAAGCCCGACAGCCGGTAGCCACACAAAGAACGGGTACCCCTGATAGTATTGAGATACTACTGGCGCATAAATCCGGAGGAAGAAAATCATCCCCATCTCAATACACAGCAGTGGAAGGAATACGGTACTGCGTGGCGCTCCGAGAAACGGCACGACCCAAGCATGAAACGGAAACAACCCTGCAATAATCGCCGAGGCGAGACACAACAACGCTATGTCAAACATCTCAAGCGCATGAGAGGCGGACATGAGATGCATGTCGTCCGCTATCCGGAGAAGGATTGCCGTCACAATCGCCAGCAACGCTATCCCCTGATAACGACGAAACGCTACCGTTCGCAACTCTCCGCGATCATCCTCCTTCAGGCTGCGTGTGTGCGCTTCAACAGCCCCCATAAATAACAAGAGTAACGCAGCCGCAATTGCAAGGAAGGCGATCATCGACGACGACTGAATCAATCCAATTAACAATCCCTGCATCAGAAGAACACGACTCATTCGAACCCGAACGAGTGGCACCGTGGGGGCGAACAGGGCGCCCCCAAAAAAGAGAATTAAGCTCACAATGGTGGCAAGGTATTTACCTTTAAACGACAAACTTGATACGTACGATAGGTGCGAGCCTGAAACCATTGGGCCGAGAGCCAATCCTCCAAGCTCCGCATGTGAATTTCGACTCTGCACTACAGCCAGCGCGATACCACACACAGCCACACAGAATGCAGTCGATCGCGGAAAGCGCACCGCCCCCTTTCGTTCCCGCCATAACTCAAGAGCGATACCCACAAGAAACAACACCGCATACCAGAGGGCAAACTGAGAAAGCCAAGGATTCATATAGAACTCACGTACTTATTTTTTCGAAGATCGCACTGCGCCGGAAACGACAAGCGACAACCACTTCTCCTCACACCTCTGAAGCTGCGCGGATAGCCGCTCCAAAAGCGCCACCATGTAGCTCCGCCCTGCCGCCGCCCGTAACGCCAAGTCAAACGCACTGCTGAACACCACATTAAAAAAGCGGGGGCCCGCGAAAACATGCAATACCTTGGCCTTTGCCCGCGAGGCGTCATGCAGATGTGCATCCTCAAAGGCGACGTACTGATGAATTATCGACGAGCACTTCAGAATTTGATACGTCCGCAAAAAGGCATGCCCAAGACAGTGAATAACCGCAATGTGGAGCCATCCGACACTTATCTCAACGAACATGATTCCCACCTGCGAGAGCGATGCGTAGGCCAGAGCGCTCTTCACATCGCTCTGGACCTGGCTCAGCAAAACACCATAGAGACATGAGACGCCACCGATAATTCCGGTGGCGACTAGCATCGCGGTTGGCACCTCATACTGCATCCTTAGTCGCAGCAATAAAAAGACCCCTGCATGTATCGAGAGCCCACCATAGAAAATCGCACTCGATGATGTTGGCCCCTCCATGGCACGCGGAAGCCACGACGAATAGGGAAACTGAGCTGATTTGCCCATCGCCGAAAAGAGGAACAGGAACGGGACAACATATATCAGCTCGTGTGGTAAGGGCTGTGGCCCGCCGGGATTCCTGAAGAAAAAATCATTTGGAAGATGCGCAGCAAGCAGCAGAGAGCCACACAGTATGCCGATGTCGGACACGCGATATGCCCAGAACGCATGCAGAGCATTATCGATGGTTTCACGTCGCACTGTAAAAAACGAGATGAGAAGCGCGGATGTAATTCCGACCAGTTCCCATCCGACGAAGAGGGTCTGAAAGCTGCTCGCCATAAACACAATCAGCGCCCCATTCAGGAAAAGAACGATCAAGAAAAAGAATCGGAAAAATCCCGGGTCTCGGTGAAGATAGTGCTGAGAAAAAACTCCCACAATATTTGAGAGAATCATCGCCATTAATACAAATGAGATATTCAAAGCATCAAGCTGGAGAGCCATCTCCACTGAGTGGTGACTAAACGAGAAAAAGTGATAGTGCACCACCTCCATGCGAGACACGACACCGGTCTTGAGGTACTCCCGGAATAGACCGACAACAACGATACTCGCCGCCAATAACCCGATCCCCTGTCCAAATGCTACGATCCGCTTAACACTGCGCTCATTTCCGCGCACCTTCGTAAACCCGCATACGCTGAGGATCAACAACGATGAGAGAGGTCCAAAAAATACGATCGCCGCGATCGCTGAAAACAGGTCCATACACGTTTACCTACCCACTTTAACGAACTCAAGGTGCCCCTTTTTGCCGACAACCCAATCCAATGAGGTAGGGACCGTCCGCAAGCTCGGAGCCGGATCATCGACTTTTTCGAACACTCCCCGAGTCGTGTAAAA
Source organism: Bdellovibrionota bacterium (assembly GCA_044347025.1). Classification (GTDB taxonomy): domain Bacteria; phylum Bdellovibrionota_C; class UBA2361; order UBA2361; family OMII01; genus OMII01. The sequence continues at coordinate 1,927 of JBIIYC010000022.1, read as the reverse complement.
ATACATCGAGTTCTCTTCTGACGCATACGCCATCAACGACACCCAACGGTTTTGAACCACTCGCCGTAGATCGGGCTCCGTCTCAATCAGTTCAACGACACGTTGCGGCTCCAGATCCAGAACTACCAACAAGCGCGTGGGTTCATGAATTTCGACCATCTGCGCCGGAAGCCCGGTGCGAAGATCGCTACAATACCCGGTCATCAAACCGAGTAACGACGTGACGTTATGCGGGAGTTTCGTCCCAGCTCCATATTTCTGGTTGTCCAATGCCGAGAAAAAGTACTCAAGGTTAATCCCCATACACACGGGGATTACAGCCCGCAAAAGGCCCCGTATAGCCGCCAGATCGGCATCAACGGTTTTGTCGTACGAGACGAGAAAAGCCCGGCGATCCAGGAACAAACCTTTGGTGATCTCACGGCGCCCCACTACACAAAGAGCATTCGTTGCATGTCCGTATTCGGGTCGTGGCTGCGCGATGTGGTGCGCACGGGATTCCACATGGGCAATCGCCTGGGCGACCGTCTTGACCTCTGCATCATCAAACCGACGACACCGTTCCAAGGCGTTCTGGGCACGTGCGATCTCCACATCCGCTTTGAATGTTTCAAACACCTTCCTATTGGCACCAGAGATCGCATCAACATCGAAATACTCAACTCCGTCGGTACAGGTATTGTGGAACGCTCCGAGAAAATCCGTAGTCTCTGGGATATCGATCCCCATCTCGCGGACCTTTGCTCGCACATCACGCCTGTTGGCCATCGCCGCGAAGACCCGTGAGTTCAAACGCCCCGGACGCCCACCACACGCACCACAATCATAGGCAGATCGGTACGGATTGTTCGTACTGAAGGAGCCGTGCCCCATGACAACAACTAACGGTGCCAAGCGCTTTGAGAGCCCCGTGGAAAGCAACAACGTCTTGACGCGATGCGCCATCTCATCAAGGGTAAAACCACCTTCGTCCAACTCCCCATCATCCTCAGCAAATACGATCGCACTTTCTTCGGATGGGTTTACAAGTGAGCGGGTCAAATACAAACGGAATCGGTGCATCCATCGGGGTGCCAACGTGGATAGAGAGAGTGGAATCAACGCTACGATTCCTCCAAGCGCCAGCAACCAGCCTCGTAGCAGGGAGCGAGACTTCGTTTCAATAAACATCTCAACATCAGACTGAAGGGTCTTGACCTTCTGAAGCCCCAGCAGACGGTCTTCCGCTCCTTCGCGTGCTCGCACCTCAACTAAATGAGTGGGAATTACGTTCACCGGACAGTAGGCAGCAGGGCGTTCATACAAGCTATGAAATTCGGCATCGACCCCAAAGAAACCTGCAGTTCCAAAGGTTTCATACTCGGGATGAATCTCCTCCAGATAGCGCCGAAAAGACTCTTCACGATCATCGATACAGCAGACCATTTGGCAAATCGGTGCTCTGCTCGACTCTCGTACGCGGTCGGCATTTCGATTCGTAATTGCAGCTGCCGTTCGAGCGTACAGATTCCATTCGTACGCCTGATGCCACACCTTGATCCGCTCAGGAGTGTCGAATTGACAGATAATGCGAACCATCTCCTCCTTCCCCTCCTGCGGGAGACCAAGAAGTTCGCTTCCAGCAGCAGGGAGCAACTGAAACGCATGATACAGATGGTACGCAGTCGTTCGAATTCGGGTGGCTTCATCCGCAAGGTCAGCAAGTCCCGGTTGCGTGAGCTCGAAAACGCCATCCTGTCCCGATGGATCTATGTAGTTTGGGTGCTCCGCAACGTATCGCTCAGCGAGATCCTCGAGGATCAATCGAATCGCCATGAACTCCTCGAGAGTGGCTCGGGCCGGGATTCCATCTATCCCGCGTTCACTCTGCAAAACCAGACCTCCCCACCCCTTCAGTACAAGCGCTTTGGCTAGAAGGTAACGCTCC
>JBIIYC010000135.1:0-7365 GCA_044347025.1 Bdellovibrionota bacterium | reverse complement strand
GGAGACCTGAGTTAGCCGAAGTGAATATCTGCCCTTTGGTAGGGTAACTGAGAGGTGTCCATCTGCATCAGAGGACACTATCTTTGAAAATCGCCGCTTCGCTGAAGTTGTTGTTACCGCGAGCTTCGCGCGAATCGGCAAAACCACTTGGGAGCAGGGATGGTTGTCAGACGCGGCGCGCAGATCACATCCACTCAGCGCTAAGAGTTCTGCAGAGAATGGGAGTTTTGCTTGCGCGTAGGCAGAGTGCGGGGAGGCGGACACAACAAACGTGCTGAGTGTGAGAAGTAACAATTTTACAGTCTGTGACACCTTGCTATCCCCGGTGAGTGAACGCAGCCCTATTTATCACGTATCTGCGTTGTTTTGGTAACTGCTTCAGATTAGGGGGCCTGATAGTGCGCCAGATCGCCGTTTCTCGTTGTCGACGGGCATGGTCTCGATCTGCCAATTGATTGTAACGATTTCAGATGGTTGCGGCATTTCGTCGCGAAGCCCCACTCGTTCCCGGTAGACTTCGGAGATTTCCCTCGGCCCGGCTGTCGGTTACACTCACGGGGCCCATGTCAGACCACCGGCCGACCGACCTCATTCCCTCGATTCAGCAAGCAGGTGAGCTACTTATGCAGCTTTGGCCGGGGGCGACCGCCACAGCAGATGCGCTCGGCATCCGTACAAAGGCCGATGGGACCTTGGTATCGCAGGCCGACATGCAGTCGAATGAAAGGGTGCTCGCTGCAATAAGAGAGATGTTTCCACACGATGCGATCCTGTCGGAAGAGTCTCCGATTGATGTGGACGCTCTCGCCCGATCCCCACGTACATGGGTTGTTGATCCCCTAGATGGAACGTCTTCGTTTCTACACGGGCGGGATGATTTTTCGATCTTAGTAGGGCTCTGCGAGAACTTGGTTCCTACCGCAGGAATCATGCTGTTTCCGGCGCGAAACCTCTTAGTGATTGGTGAGCAGGGAAGGGGGGCGACCGCCAATGGAAGGCAACTTTCGGTCTCTGGCGCGCAAACTCTTGAGCCGGGTCGGGTGTACATTCGTAATTTTGAATCCCTGCGGCCGGAGTTAGCGTGTCCGATGATGGACTCAGGACTTGCTCTGCTCAAAGTCGCAAACGGGGAGCTCGATGGGGCTATTATTCGCATGACGACCCACCGCGAGTGGGATCTTGCAGCTCCGATCGCCATAATCCGAGAGGCACGGGGGAGCGTCGTGACGGAGACGGGGGCGCAGGTCCAGTGCGGTCGTGGGTATATCGACTTCCAGTACGTTATCGCCTCAAATGGTACCCTGTACCAACAGTTACGGGGTATTATTCCCGAGTAGCCCCTTCCGGGCGCCACCCTAATACCCTGATCTGACAGCTTTTTTATATTTCACTCATGCTTTCCCGGCGTTCTGTCGACTGCTACCTAGAGACGACTGATTACCTACACACTTAGGTGACACGATGGGAATGACATATACCGAAGAGCAAAAGCAGCTTATCGCTGCCGCCCGAAGTGGCGACATTGCGGAGATTGAAAGACTGATAGCGGCAGGCCAGAACGTCGATTGCGAGCTCAAGTATGGAGCGAGTGCCCTGATGCTGGCAGCTGGGCGAGGGCAGGTTGAAGTGATTAGGCGGCTGGCGGTAGCAGGCGCCAAGGTGAACCGACGCAATCGATTCGGAGCCACCGCGCTTCTTGAGGCATGCGAACGGGGATACCTCGATGCGATCAAGGTGCTCGTTGAACTGGGCGCTGAGATCAATCTGCCGCACAATAACGGCAATACAGCGCTGCTGGTGGCGACGATGCGGCGCGATCGAAAGGTTATTAAAATGCTCCTTGAATTGGGTGCTGACCCGGAGATTAAGAACTTTGAGGGATGGTCGGCAAGAACGTGGGCCGAAGCGGAATCTGATTCGACGATCCAAGCGCTTTTTGGCATCAAAAAAGCGGATGCGGATCTCTCACATCGTAGTCCCGGAGCGATCCCATCGGAGGATGACTCTCAGCACCGAAAATCCCCGAGTGTTGGGCAGGATACATTCTGGACGGTCTTCATGCGAGCGGCTTCCAAGGGCGACCTTGAAACCGTTCGACGGCTGGCAAACGATGGAATTGAGGTGAACGGGCAAAGCCCCAACGGTACCACGGCACTGATGGCCGCGGTCAAAAATGGTCACACCGAAACGGCTCTGGAGCTGATCGAGTTAGGCGCTGACCTCGGGCTTGCAGATACCGATGGCATGACTGCCGTTGAGTGGGCAAAGAAGAAAGGCCAGGTCATGATCTTGAAGGTTCTTGAGGAGCGGCGAGAGTCCGTTGCCGAGAGCTGCGAGACTGAGTCTGAACGCGTTTCCGCCTAACTGGTTGATCTCCACATAACCGGGGTTGAGGGAATCTCGCAGGGATAGCATACTTTTGCTACTCGCGGTGTTCTATACGCCCTGAGCCGTCTACCGACGCCCCCTCAGGAGCGAACCACTCCCTTTTGCCGGGCATCGTAATTTTGGAGATCATTATGAGCGTTTTATACCAGCTCTTCGACTTTATTGTTCACATCGACAAGCACCTCGCTGACCTCGCGTCTACATACGGTACGCTGGCCTACGGTATCCTATTCGCCATCGTATTCTGTGAAACGGGGCTCGTTGTAACGCCCTTCTTGCCCGGAGACTCGCTTCTATTCGCTGCGGGGGCGCTCGCTACCAAGGGGGCCTTTAATGTTCACCTCTTGGCGCTCCTGCTGCTTGTGGCTGCTATTATCGGGGATGCCGTTAACTACGCGGTTGGACGTCGCATGGGGCCGGCGGTGTTCGAGCGTAAGAATTCCAAGATCTTCAAGCCGGAGTACCTCGCCCGTACTCATAAGTACTTCGAAAAGTACGGTGCAAAGACTATCGTTCTCGCAAGATTCGTTCCGATCGTGCGGACTTTTGCACCATTTCTAGCCGGCGTTGGCACGATGTCATATGCCAAGTTCGCCATGTATAACGTGACCGGCGCGATAGCGTGGGTTGGGCTATTTACCTATGGTGGATACTTCTTTGGCGGAGCCGAGATCGTTCAGAAAAACTTTAAATTAGTCATTTTGGCGATTATCATTATATCTATACTACCTGCGGTATTTGAAGTGCTGCGCGCCCGGCGAGAGGCCCGCTCGGTAGCTTCATAGAGGCATAACACCATGTGCGCGTTGGTATGAGAAAACTCGAAGAGATCACATATCGACGCGCCACATCTGGGTTCATACGGATACTCGCGCTCCTGACTGCAAGTCTCAGTGCAGTTGGTTCAAGCGTTGCCGATGAGCAGCGCTACATCGTCCGATTTAAGGCTCAAGAGTCTTCCCCCAATCTGAATGCGTTGGTCGCAGCCGTCTCGGGTACCGGTCTACAGGAGATCGACCGCATCCCTGATGATAACTCGGTTGTAGTGCGTATGAGCTCCGTTGATGCCCGGGCGATGGCATCTCGTCGCGATGTCGAGCACATTGAAATTGACCACCGCGTCTGGGCATTTCTCACAACGAATGACCCCCTTCTTTCGGAGCAGTATGCACTCGAAGGTGCATTCAGCAGCCGGGTGACTGACGCGTGGAATACAACTATCGGCAGTCCCGATGCGTTGGTAGCGGTAATCGATACAGGTGCGGACATCGGACACCCAGATCTTGCTGCTACTATCTGGACTAATCCGCGGGAGATCCCAGGAAACCGCAAAGACGATGACCGCAACGGGTATAAGGACGACGTCCACGGCTACGATTTTGTTAATCGCGATAGCTCTCCCCAAGACGATCACGGACACGGAACGCACGTTTCGGGGATTGTGGCGGCCACTGGCAACAATAGCGCCGGTGTCGTAGGCGTTGCTTGGGGCTCGCGCGTTATCCCCATCAAGGCCCTCGACTCGCAGGGCACCGGCTACAACTCTGATATCGTAAAATCGATCGATTACGTAACCGACCTTCGACGAAAAGGTGTACCTGTTGTCGCAATCAACCTCTCCTTAGGCGGCGGAGCCTACTCTAGTGCCCTGTTCAGAGCAGTGGAGCGCGCACGTAACCACGATATTCTGGTGGTCGCAGCAGCGGGTAACGATGGTTCTAACAATGATCGCACCGGTTCATATCCAGCCAACTTTAAGCTTGATAACGTGATCTCTGTCACGGCAACTGGGGCGGCAGGTGAGTTGCCAAGCTATTCCAACACCGGGCCTTCGTCCGTACACCTAGCGGCACCAGGAAACGATATCTTGAGCACTAGTTTGTTTCCCACTTCGTACGGACGCTTTCGCAAATTGAGTGGTACATCGATGGCGAGCCCGCATGTGGCAGGCATCGTGGCGTTGATCGCAGCAGCAAACCCTTCACTCTCGCTGCTCCAGGTTCGTTCAATTCTATTGAACACGACGCAACCACTCTCCTCTCTCTCTGGACGAGTCATAACAGGAGGACTCTCGAATGCAGAGTCTGCAGTGGCAGCAGCAACAGGCACGCCTGGCTTAGCGCGTGTTTTCGGATATGTGCGCCAGCGTTCGAAGGGGCTTCAGGGGGTGCGGATCACCCTTCGCTCCAAGACCGATTCTTCGGTGCGCGTTGTAACCACCTCCGCCAAAGATGGCTCATTCTCGATTAGCAGTATTTCGCCTGGTTCGTATTCCATACGAGCACAGAAGCGAGGCAAGACGTTCCGCTCGACAAGTGTAAACGCGTTAACACCGGGCGTAATACGCAAGAACTTTACGGCTCGCTAAGAGAGTCTCGATACTATGGATAGTAAGATCAATTAACTTTTTGCAAGTAGTTGAACCGTGGTAGCCGGCCGAATCACGAGGTCCGGAAATCCTTAAAAAGGGATGGGGGAAGGTTTGAAATGCGTCGCCTGTCCCGCCGGGTTAGGGGTTCAACGGTCGCGGCCGAGCCGAAGCTGTGCCGCTAATTCGCGAAAAATAGCATTTCACATACACTCCTGCCTTTCCGTTACAGAGGAGGCGGATTTTAGAAGTCATCAGGCACTGGCTCAAACGAGTCGTACTCGGGAAGTTCATCGATAGCGTGGGAGGTGTCGATGAAGTTTGGAATGGGAGGTGGAGCCTTAAAGTCAGGGCTCCCTTGAGCCTTCATGAGCTCCTTGATGGAGTGCTCGTCTTGAATGAAGGCGATGATGCGCCCGCCTACGCCGAGGCTACGGCGAGGTCTTCGACATCTGTGCCTTACACTTGAGGCACTCCAAGGGGTCTATTTCGTAGATTCTCTTGATGCACGCGGCCCAACTACTACGGAACTCTCTTTGATAGTCACTCTCAGTTTCTTCAGCTGGAGGAGGGAAGAGCTTGGCGCGTTCACCTCTGCGTCTGCAGGAGTAGCGTCCGTAGTATCGTGTGATGCTCTCGTAGGTTTTCGGGATATGAGATGAGAGTTGAGCGAGAAACTCCAGAGCGTCAAACTCATGAGCCGCCCCGTCTTTGGTGGTATAGGTGACGATGTCGTCCTGTATTGAGAGTTTTTCCAAGGATAGGGGAGCGCGCTCGACAAGTCCCCCGTAGCCTTGTGCGAAGGGGGATGTAGCGTGCGACGAACTGCTCGCTCTCTTTGTCGTGAAAGGGGTCACCCAACCATACCCCGAAGCCCGTATGGTCTTGTGACAGTATCTGCGCCACGTCATCGTCAGTGATAAGCTCTTGCTTGTGAAGCTGTGCGAGTACCCGTTCAGCGAAGGCATCTTCGATTGCTTTGAGTTCTAACTCCCCAAACCTGGTGAAGACGCCGTCCTTCCAGTATCCGTCAGCGAGGAGTCCGTGCAAGTGTGGATGATAGTTTAACGCTTCCCCAGCAGTTTGCACGGTAAAGATAGCGGCGAGCTCACGCTCTTCTATCCCGAGTACTTGAGAGAGTGCTCCCCAAGCGGCACGAAAGAGGATGGTGTTGAGCTTGCGGTCGTACCGAAAGAACACCCGTAGGCGTTTTGGGATGGTGAAGACGCTATGGCGATGAGGGTTGTCTTCGATAACTTCGCTGTAGATGTGTTCAGCGAACTTTACCGCTCTCTTCGCCCCGCAGGAGGGGCACACCCCTCGGCGTTTGCAGGAGAAGGCGATGAGGACCGAGTGCTTACAACGGTCGCAGTATACCCGGGCGGCACCGTGAGCGAGGATACCGCAGTTTAGGTACTCGTCGAAGGTCTTCAACACCTCATCCCGTAGGCACCCATATTGGTGCTGGAAGCGGGATTCCCACTGGAAGTGTAGGTCATCCCGGGAGTGGTAGACGATTTGGTAAAGGGGAGAGGCTTCCGGAGTCCGTCTCCGGTAGTGGTGCAGCTTCTCCTTCGCCTTCTCCCACGTGTAGCGCCTGAGCATGCAGGCTGGTTCGGGGAGGGGAGGCTAGGAGTTGTGTCGGAGCTGGGCAGGAGGGCAGAGGGGAATTCAGGTCAGACTTCAGGGCGGGCTGTGTACCTGCGGTCATGAGGGCTGTATGGCTCCCTCGACAAACAGCTATCGGCGCTCTGGCCCTTCAATCATCCGTGGCCTTGGCCATTTCAGGTACATCCCACCACTCGGGCGTTGGCACCTGCTCACCAAGACGATGCAAAGATTGAGATATCGGCGGGTTACGTGGCTGCACGGGACGCGCATCCCGAGGCGAGTGCCTGAAGGCGTATGCAGCCCGAAAAAGTCGCTTACACCAGGCAAGAGAGGATCGGATTACCACGCGAACAGCTCAGGCACGTAGCCATACGACGCACACTCTGCCGGTTGCAAGACATACTGGTTTCCAACCAGATAGATCTTCCGACCAACTCCGTTGTTATTGTGCTCGGTGCCAAGCAGGATCTCCTGGATCTGCCCGTTGGGATACTGCACGGCGAATGAATATACTGCTCGAATTGCACCACCCCACCCGCCGACGTAATTTACACTGCGCTTCTTGCCGATCACCTTGACGGAGAATTCCAATCCCAGCATCTCCTTTGCCATCGCCCATACGTCAGAGTCCGGAAATGTTTTCCAATCTGCACTCCGGTCGGTTTGCTGCGAGAGATTCAGCTGCGGAATGGGCATCTCATTTGCGGAAAGATTGAGGTTTCCGCCCTGCGTGAGGTACGGAGCCATCAGAGACTCAACCATTGGAAAATCAGCGTGAAGATCTGCGATCTTCTTGCAGCAACCGATTGACTGTAAGGGCGGAGCAACACGATCCGAAACGTATATCTTTCTACCAGCTCCGTTGTTGTTGTACTCCGTTCCTGTGATTACCTCTGTGAACGATCCGTCAGGTAGCTGCACCGTAAATGAATAAACGTTTCGAATCGCTCCGAAGCCTGCTCCGATGTAATCACGACTCTTCTTGGTATTCACTAACG
>JBIIYC010000134.1:0-7389 GCA_044347025.1 Bdellovibrionota bacterium | reverse complement strand
CTGATACGATACCTCGAAGAGATCGCACCGGCGATCTCCATGATATTGATGGACCCATCCGCAGGCGCTGGACAGTCTATCGATATCGTTCCAGCGGTCCGGGTGTACAACACGATTCGGGATCGATTCCCCGAGCGCTTCACTTTCGGATTCGCCGGTGGACTAGGGGGTAACTCGAAACTCCAGATAGCGCACACGACCAGGGTAGTTCGAGAACTTCGCTCCCACCTCGGGTCAAGCGAGTTCTCAATCGATGTCGAAAGCAACGTGCGAGTGCCCACGCCAGGTTCTGGGACTGATCACCTCGATGACGCACTGTGTCAGGCGTACCTCGCCGCTGTGCGAGCTGGCTTCGATATATAGAAACGGGTCTTCGACGTTTTTAGTGGGTGCTTTTTGATGATATCGGGCCGTTCACGTGCACCTGCTCGTGCACGTAACAACCTCGTTTTTAGCTGGAAACTAAGCGGGTTATGCCGTAGCTCTGCCCCGCTACTACCCACTAATTCCGTCGATGAGCCATAGAAACTAAGTAAGGGGTGCGTAGCGTTCGCGATAAAGGCGCGTGTTTCAGGGGAGTCCTCCCCTGGGCGTCACGCGCATCTTTGCGAAGCAAGGTGTGCGCAGCCACAAAGGTGCGACCCAATAGAAGCGAACAAGCAACGGGGAACATGCGGGGGGACTTCGGGGTCCAGGGGAGTCCTCCCCTGGGCGTCACGCGCATCTTTGCGAAGCAAAGTGTGCGTAGCTAAAAAATTGAGCCGAGGCGGACTTGAACCGCCGACCCACTGGTTAAAAGCCAGTTGCTCTACCGACTGAGCTATCGGCCCGTAAGGGTGTTAGCGGAGTATACGGAAAGCAGGAACAATTGTCATCACTTTCGAAAATTGAGCTTGTTTGGCCCCCTTTTCCCCCTATTGCGGACAGGTATCGCATGTCAACGAGACCTGCATGGACTGCCCATCAACGAAACTGCGATTAACCTCCCCGGTAAAGGTATCAGCACGTCCAGACTCAATATTGGTGGCACCTTGCAGGGGGAAAGCATGATTATCGATGGCTACCGTCACTTTAACGCCCATTGCAGGGCCGGCCCCCTGATTAGCTACTCGAACTGAGACGGATTTTAAGCGCGAAGCACTTCCCTCCGCCCAAATCCTCGTCGGTCCAGCCACCACCACAAGTTTGGCAGATCCCTCCCGCGGCGCTGGCTTATCGCTGGTCAACCGCCACCCCAAGAAACCAAAGGGCACGATCACAAAGAGCAAGACGAGGACGACAACGATCCAGCCACCGTACTCCACCGCCCACCACGGCCACTTACTCTGTGGCCTCTGATAGCGGGCGAGGCCGACCTTCAGTTCGTCCTCTTTGCGAGTTATTCGCCCTTTGGGCTCCTTGTTCACTTGACTCTCTCCAAACCAACTCAACGCCGAATGAAACACTATTCGGCGACGTCTGCGAAAGCGTACCACGAAGATCCTCAAGCCGCACCACTAGTTGCCGAGGCCTAGTCTCGGAGGGGATAACGATTCATTCCCGTGGTTTGAAAAAAGAGTTGAAATCTGGAATAGTTACCAAACCAATCATGAATGCTAAGAGTCTCATTAAAGTCTGCATCACACTCACCCTCCTCGCGGTGGTTGCGTTCTCGGTTTCATTCGACAAGCTGCTGGTGACGCTTAGCTCGATCAGCCTATCAACCGCTATCCTGGTGATAGTCGGCTACACGCTTGGCCAGCTCATGAGCTCGTACAAGTGGTGGACGATCGCCCGTTCAGGAGGTATCGACGTCCCCTATTCCGCAGCTTTACGGGCGTATTTCGTCGGAATGTTCGTTAACTGCTTCGGTTCTGGTCTTGGCACCGTAGGTGGCGATGTCGCGCGCGGCGTGCTGCTAGCACGCGGACTACCTAAAAAGACAGAGGGAGTGGCAGCAGTTGTCGCCGATCGAATCCACGGATTAACCATCCTCAGTATTATTGCACTGGTTACAAGCACGCTTTTTCACAGTGACCGGGTACCAACCTGGATGATCCTAACCCTTCTCGGAATGGTAATGGCTTTTATTGCTGGTTGGATCATCGGCCCCTGGTTCCTCACGATGCTTCCGGGGCACAACAAAGTGGTCGTTAAGCTTCGCCAGGTCGCTGCCATTTTCCCGCGAGATGGCAAGACGATAGCGATCATCAGCCTCATCTCAGTTGTGTTTCACTGCACTCAAATTCTACTGCATGCCGTGATGGCATCCGCGGTGAATGCAGAGATTCCTCTTGAAACACTTTTCGTCGTGATCCCTCTGGTAAATATCGCCAGCAGCCTGCCCATCAGCTGGAACGGACTCGGAGTGCGAGAGAATTCGTATATGTTCTTTCTGACTGCGGCGCCGGCACTCGTCTCAAAGGAGCAAGCTGCCGCGTTTGGTGCCTTGTGGCTCCTCGCAGTGACTACAACGAGTGCAATCGGAGGCATTGTCGCGTTGATCTCGGGAGACCTTCAGCTTCTCAAAGCACAGAGCCAACAACCGCCTGCGCAGCCGGTTGAGAGCTAAATCCAGATATCCTTGAACACCTCGCTGTGGTCGAGGCAACGTCCAGCGCCCTCTGCCACTACGCCCAGCGGATCCGCTGGAATAGTTACCTCCATCTCAAGCTCCTCGGAGAGTCGCTTACCGAGACCTCGCACGAGCGCGCCACCACCTGCGAGAGCAACACCTCGGTTGATGATATCACCGGAGAGTTCTGGTGGGGTGTGTTCTAGTGCCTGACGTACAGCCAAGACGATCTGCGAAATAACTTCGTTCATGGCTTCACGAATCTCTGCACCGGAAACCGCCATAGTTGTCGGCGTGCCGTGAATGAGCGAACGACCTCGGATCTCCATAACCTCGTCGTCATAGTCAGAGTGCGCTGTTCCAACCGATTTCTTGATTTGCTCGGCCGTTGCCTCGCCGATCAAGAGGTGATGGCGACGGCGAATGTAGTTGATAATAGCTTCATCAAGCGCGTCCCCCCCCTGACGAACGGACACGGAATACACGACATCCTTGAGGCTGATCACGGCGATATCAGTAGTTCCGCCCCCCATATCGATCACTAAACTCCCCGATGCCTCAGTCACCGGTAAGTTACAACCGATCGCAGCGGCCATCGCCTCATCAATAAGACGCACTTCGCGCGCTTGATCCTGAACGGCTTCCCGAATAGCTCGCTTCTCTACCTCGGTAATTCCGCACGGAACACCGACCATCACTCGAGGCTTAACCATGGCCCAGGATAACGACCGAACCCGCGAAATAAAGTGGCGCAACATGAGACTCGCCACCTCAAAATCAGCAATCACCCCGGTGCGCACCGGTCGAATGACCTCTACCCCCTCTGGGGTCTTTCCCAACATCGCTTTCGCCTCAGCTCCGTATGCGACCGGCTGTCGGCGACCATTGACCTCTTTCAGCGCCACCATCGATGGCTCGTTGAGTACTATCCCGCGCCCCTGCTCGTAAATGAGGGTATTTGCAGTGCCTAGGTCGATAGCGATATCTCGGGCGAACAAGCGCTTCATAGTAACTACTCGCAGGATAAGAGGTCTGATAGGAGCCGATAGAGTGCCATATCTGGCTCGCCGAGTACAAATCTAAAGGGGCCGGGCCGGAACGCTAAAAATAACGGGTGCTTCCCCCACAATCCCCGGATATCATAAAGGGGCGCTGTAAGTCCGCATGTGGACTCACGCCACCTATTTCACGGTAAAACGGTAAAAAGATTATGTTTAACAAGATCGGGGTCGTTGGTGCGGGACAGATGGGAGCGGGAATCGCTCAGGTAATAGCAACAGCCGGGTACTCCACCCTCCTCTTTGATGCCAACTCAGAAGCGCTCCAACGGGGCCGAGAAGGAATCCACAAGCGCCTCAGCCAGGCCGTTGAGAAAGCCAAGCTCGACGCACGGGAATGTGATGCAATCAACGCTCGGCTCGTGACGGCAACATCTCTCAGCGATTTCGCCGACTGCGATCTCGTCATCGAGGCGATTATCGAGCAGTTCGAGATTAAGGCAGCTCTCTTCAAACAACTCGATTCGATCGTGCACAAGAGCGCTCTTCTCGTATCGAACACATCCTCAATCTCAATCACGCGAATCGCCAGTGTTACCTCCCGGCCAGAAAAGGTCATGGGGGTTCACTTCATGAATCCAGTTCCGGTCATGAAGCTCGTCGAGCTGATCAAAGGCCTGCAAACGAGCCCAGAGACATACGATAACATTCAGAGCTTCTGTGCCCGGATCGGTAAAACTACCGTGACAGCGATTGATACTCCTGGCTTTATCGTCAATCGCATCCTCTGTCCGATGATTAATGAGGCGATCTTTCTGGTACAAGAGGGCGTACCCCCCGAAGATATCGACAACGCAATGAAGCTTGGCACGAACCACCCGATGGGTCCCCTCACCCTCGCTGATTTCGTAGGCCTCGATACCCTGCTCTACATCTTACAGCTCCTGCATCGAGAGCTCGGAGAGGACAAATACCGCCCCTGCCCACTACTCGTTAAATACGTAGAGGCCGGCTGGTACGGCAAAAAGGCGGGTCGCGGTTTTTACCGGTATTAGGCTGCCTGCCGTCCACACAGGCTCTGCCTGTTGCGGAAGCCTCGCTCTAAGACAGCAAGCTGAACAAGTGCATCCTCCTTCATTGGAGAATCCACTTCTCGAATAATATCAAGAGCTGCAGTCAGAAATGCGCCATCGTACGAGGTCTTTTCAATGTGCGCATCCGATGCTAGCTCAGCGATAACCCGCGAAATGTACTCTGCTGCCTTCATAGTGTTGGGGCTCCTGTACCACTAAACTTCTCTTTTCCGATCGCTGACATCTCTGCGGCTACCGTATCGATCATGTCATCACACAGCACGGTCAACGATCTCTCCATTTGATCCTCTTCGTCGCGCGAGCGATCGAGCGTCTGAATAATATCAGAACAGTTTAAGACTTCGGCGATCGATCTCGCCATCTCGTACGAGCCTCGCTCGATGTCCTCGACATGTCGCAGAACGAAGATAAGCCCGAGATCCATGAGTGTCTCATTACCTCGACGTTCGATAATCTCCACGCCCTGTCGCACGAGCGCATCAATTGCACGCGGAGTTTTTCCACGTAACGGGAGACCTCTGGCTTTCAGGATATGCTCTAACCGATCTAATTGTTTTTCGGTCTCTTCGACATGCCCCTGAATACAATGCTTCAGCTCCGTCGAAGAGGCTCCTTCTGCAAGCAACGGGAGCCTTCGCACAAGATCGTGCTCCGCGGCGTACATCTCCTGAAGTTGATCGTCTAAAAGAGCGTGCAAACTGGAATACGTCACAACATCCTCCATGTGATTGGTAGACCTCAGATGAGGCAGAACTCTACCGCACCATGACATAACGGAAATGATCGTGATCAGTGCGGATACCGCTCATCAAGTAGCGGAATGTTCCTACTGCGCGTGGTTGTCGAGCGAGCGATGCTCCGACTTGAGGTCGCAAACTAGTCGATCGAAATTGAGAGGCTTCGCAAAATACTCAACACCCGGAAGCTGGGCGAAGTCTACATCTAAGTCTTCGGGCGCATAGCCCGACATAAATACCACTCGGGTGTGTCCCGAGCGGTGCTGGACATCCCGTACAAGTTCGCGAGGCGAAACGGAGCCCGGCACACACCAGTCCGTAATCAGAATATCAGGGGGCAGTTGGAGGCAACTTTGTCGGGCTTCATCGGTATTGTGGAAACACCGCACGGTGAAGCCCTCGCTCTCCAGTAAGTGTCCCAAGGTCATACACGCCAAGGGATCGTCTTCGACAATAACAGCATTGGTCACAACAGTTCTCCTTCAGCATCCGGCGCGACTGCTTGACGCATACCTGGATACCCTCACACTATTGACACAACCTACAGCTACTTCGTCCCAAACCTTGGGCCAGCTAGCACACAAGATCAAGGACAAACAGAGGATTTCGACTCACCCTTAGGGGACGCCTGACCACTATCATACTCACCCCCCAGGATTCCAGCTTTTCCTACGCTTGCTGACCCTCTGCGGCCGCACTACTATACCCCGTAATGAAACAGCGTGCGAAAAATAGAGAGCAGGGAGTCGCCCTCATCATGGTCATTTTTATGATTGTGATAACATCGGCACTGTTAGTTTCGCTTACGGACTCAACGTATATCTCCATGCGCCTCAACAGAGCTGCCGAACAGCGGCTTAAGGCGGAGTACATTCTGAAATCTGCGGTGAATGTAGCGCAGGTTCTGATTAAAAGTGATACCACCCAATACGACGATCCGAGTCAGGACCTCTGGATGAAATTTGTCGAGGGAGCCGAGATTCCGGGCGAACTGGTTGGCGTGACAGAGCCAAATGTTCGAGTGAACCTGTTGATCGCCTCCGAGAAGGGCAAGATTCCCCTTCTCTCCGTTGTGTCCGCCTCCGGAGCTGACCGCACCTGGAGGAATGTCCTTGTCGCGCTCTTTGAAAATCTCGGCTTTGATACCGAACAGAGAACGCCGGGCCAATCTGACGGCTCGGAGCAAACCAAAATGTATTCCTCAAAGGAGATGGTAGCCAATCTGATTGATTATCTTGACGCCGACAAGGATAGCTACTCAGACAGTGATTTTCAGGCCCAAGGCATTGAGGGAGATCTTCCTCCCGGGGAGGAATTCCGCAATGATCGAGCGATGGAATCGCTCTCAAGTGAACTGGGGTCGATTCCCGGCTTTACTCCCAACCGAGTGCAGCGGATACTCCCGTTTGTTTCGATCCGAATCAGAGATTCAATTAACATCAACGCCGCCCCGGTTGAGGTACTACGAGCCCTCATCGTCGGCATGGATTCCTCGGCGGCCCCAGAGGAGGCGGAGCGGTTGATAGCATGCCGAGATCCAGCTGCCGGAGGCCCGTACAATCAGAACTTTAGCTCACAGATGGCGGCGTGCATCGACCCGAATGTTGCGAACACGATTAAGCCGAAACTCGTCGCTCAAGGAGATGTGTTCTCAGTCATTGCCAAGGTCGAATACGGCCTGACAACGTTCATGGCGAGCGCAAACCTAAAGGCGGTCAATGGCCGCTTACCGACAATTGAGAACTTTTTGCTGTATTAGCTCACGGGAGCGTGAGATCCGCGAGCTCGACGCCCCCACCAACCCATAAAAACACAATAATTACGCGGCACTAACCTAAAAACGGGCGGCTCAATCCCCCTTCCCGTTCGGGTTCTTTGACAATATCTTCAAGGATATATATCCTCTGCCCCTCGCTAAGATTTTTTAAAGAGAAGTGTTATGGCTCGTCGTTGTGTTATCTCCGGAATTACTCATCAAAATGGTCATCGCGTAAGCCACGCGAACA
>JBIIYC010000133.1:0-7452 GCA_044347025.1 Bdellovibrionota bacterium | reverse complement strand
TCAAGCGTCTCAATGATCTGCAGCGTGGATGTCTGCTTATTCTCTACGCCCTCGAGAATAAGCAGACATCCACGCTGCAGATCATTGAGACGCTTGAGAAGCTCGCCGGACGAAAGGGTTTGAAGAGGCTTCGCTTCAATGCACACCCCCTCGTGATGATCCGTCCCCGCAACCCGCGAAAGCTCCTCAAAGGAGACTACTCTTAGTGCTATATCCTGACGCTCGCACCAGCGAGTAACTGCCCTAAAGGTCTCTTCTAGCTCGGACATCACAAACACCCGGCGGATGTCCTTTTTGCGGTGCTCAAAGATCGCCAAGCACTGCCGAACCCCATAAAATTTGGTCAGCTCTTCACGACTAAAATGCGGGGGGCGGCGCTCTCCTCCCCCTCGCCTTGCAGGGCGCTTCGTGGTACTCGATTGAGGTCTATTTCGGATGGCCATGAGTGCACTACACAAAGATATATCGATAACCCGGCGTGGTCAGGAGAAGTTTCTTCTACAGGAACTGCGCAATCGCCTTACTCAGGGACAGTGTAACCAGGTCGCCCCGCAAGTGGTAGAGATTTCCGGGGCATCTCACGAAGAACTTGCATCTTTCCCCCTCTTTTTTTCGGCTCAGTTCCTTCCTAACGCCGTCTATACCAAAGCGGAATCGATAAAAAGCTGGGCCAGCGCCATACTCGACTACTTAATCGCCACTCTCGGGGAGGAAACTTCGTCGTGGTGCCTCCATATCTTTGACCCAGCCACAGCCGAGAGTGGCGAGATATACTCTCGCC
Source organism: Bdellovibrionota bacterium (assembly GCA_044347025.1). GTDB lineage: Bacteria > Bdellovibrionota_C > UBA2361 > UBA2361 > OMII01 > OMII01. Next base: position 6,671 of record JBIIYC010000133.1, on the reverse strand, counting down.
CCACCTTGATAGCAAAAGAACTTCGCTCTCTGCTCAAAACAAAACGGAGATCGCTTCTTCGATCGCTGCAAGACACCTGCTCTTCAGAGAGCATCCTTGTCCAAGTCTTACTTACCACGCCGAATGAGGGATACCTAAGCGTGGCGACACAAACCACCCGAGCACTCTTCGGCGCATCAATCTCCTCTGTCCCAGCGGGATTTTTCCCGATTGCAGACGACAAGAGCCCTCCGTCCCGAGCGTTCAAAAAGCTCCGCGAAGCGATCCAGGTTTTTAACCTTCGTATAACACCGGGGCAAACAGCGGTCGATCTTGGAGCATCACCAGGTGGATGGAGTTATGTTGTGGCCGAACATGGAGCAACCGTTACCGCTATTGATCGTAGTCCATTGGAAGGTGCCGTTGCACGAGACAGGAAGGTCGTCTTCGTGCAAGGCAACGCCTTCACATGGAAGCCTCCACGTCCCGTTGATTGGCTGGTGTGCGATGTGATTACAACCCCGGACAAGACCCTCGCCATTTTGAAAAGCTGGATCGGCGACAAGCTCTGTAGAAATTTCTGCGTCACCGTTAAATTCAAGGGGGATCCCGATATCAGCGTGCTTCATGCAATAGCTTTGTACCTTCGATCGAATACCACCTGGTTTGCGGGTCGCCAACTCACGCACAACAAGAACGAACTAACGGTCGTTGGGCGCACGTTTTCCCCGCACTCGGATTGAACTCTACAGCGTGGTAGCTTACAGTAGCGACATGACACATACCCCACTATATCGCGCACACCCTTGGCATGGAGTTTCGATCGGCGAAGATGCCCCAGAGATCGTAACCTGCTACGTTGAAATCGTTCCAACCGACACCGTAAAATTCGAAATCGATAAGGATACCGGCATTCTCAAGGTAGACCGCCCCCAAAAGTACTCCAATCAGTGCCCGGCATTGTACGGCTTCGTTCCGCAGACCTATTGCGGCGACGGCATCGGGGAGTTGTGCGCTCGGACGCTCAAGCGCAAGAGGATCAAGGGAGACGGAGATCCGCTGGATATTTGTATCCTCGCCGATCGTCCGATTCTTCACGGGGATATACTTGTCCGGGCACGCCCTGTCGGCGGCCTCAAAATCATCGATAAGAATGAAGCTGATGATAAAATCATCGCGGTGCTTGAGGGCGATGGCGTCTACGGCGAAGTACGCGACATATCGGATGTTCCCAAAGCGATCATCGATCGACTCCGTCACTACTTTCTCACGTACAAAGAGATCCCTGGCTCTCGAAAGAGCCCCCCTGTTGAGGTGGCTCAGATCTACAACAAAGCGAGCGCACACAAGGTGATTCGACAGAGCGTGCTTGATTATCGCACATACTGCCAAGACGTAGCAGGCAAGCGTTAGAGTGGCGTCACAGCGGCGCTACTTGCCGGGATCGTGGAACACCTCAACATCAGCCGCGGATGACTCAGCTTCCGACCGACGATACTGCTGATATTGCTCAGGAGAGAGCACAGCTCGCATCTGTTCTGATCGGAGCTCCGACCGGCGCTTATTTTGAGCAATCATCCGTTTTACGCGATCTTGCGGAGAGCTCGCTGCTCCGTGTTGAGGCGTACCGAACTCTCGGTCAATCGACTCCTCGACAGAGCTAAAGACCGACTTAACCGCTTGCTCCTGTGCCTCCGAGAGGTTGAGCTGTCGAGCCAGCCATACAACCTCCCGTTCGTTCTCCTCACGTTCCACCCGCTCAAACGCAGCTTTGACCTGCTCGCGGTAAAAACTCGCATTCTCCTCACCTAGGATCTCTTCCAACGATTCACCCTGCGGCTCCTCCCCCGCTGCACGCGCCCGCTGCTCCTCTTCAAAGGTAGATGACAGGCGATTTTTCTGGTCTTCCGTCAACGGAACGAACTTCTCAATCGCTGAGACTCGCCACGATACGATCTCTTTACGTTCCTCGTCCGTTGGGCCTGTCTCCGAATCCTCGTCTCGTGCTGCGTGCATATGCGGAGTCTCCTCAGGCGGCTTTACTACGGCAGTCACTGCCCCTTCCAGCTCGGCGATCCGGCGTCTCGCCTCGGCCAGCTTGGCATCACATTCCTGCGACGCTGGAGCTGGAGTCGCGATTACACCTCCCGATGGAGCAGGAACGCGGCCCGTCCCTACAATCAACCCAGCACCCGCTGCGAAGCCCAGAAGAAAGCTCAACGAAGTCCTCATCATATCCAAATCTCTCGACTAATCAGGTCTACATTAGGTAGTATCTGCGCCGGTCGCAATGAGGGAAGCAAAAACACCATGAAACGATATTTTGGCGCTCACGTCTCCTGTGCAGGCGGTCTCCACAACGCAGTCAAAGCAGCTGTCGAACTCGGCATTAACACCATTCAGGTACACCCATCACCACCCCAGCGGTGGAATTCACATCCCTTTGCGGAGGGTGCCGAGGAAGCCTTTAATACAGCTCGACGCGGAACCTGCCTTGAAAAGGTTTTCTTTCATGCGATCTACCTTATCAATATGGCGACCCCGGATCCTCAGAAGTTCCACCTCGCCAAGACATCTCTTCTGAACTACCTCGACCTGAGCGCACGAATTGACGGAGCGGGCGTTATCTTCCACGTTGGCAGCATGAAAGATCAACCAGACGAAGCAGAGGGATACGACCGAGTCGTATCGGGGCTTAACTGGGTTCTTGAGCGAGCGCCAGAGAACTCACGGTTGATCATGGAGGTGGCTGCTGGCTCGGGCAGTATCATCGGCGATCGAGTCGAGGAGCTGGAGTTAATATACTCGCAAATTGAACGTAAAGAGCTCGTAGGCTTCGGCCTCGACACGCAGCATATGTGGGCGAGTGGATATGACCTCGTGCGAGATCTTGAGGGAGTCATCGCGAATATCGAGAAGTCGCTAACCCTTGAAAAAGTTTGGTCAATCCACCTCAACGATAGCAAGACAGAACTTGCGAGCAAAAAGGATCGACACGAAAATATTGGGAATGGTCTTATCGGACATGATGCCCTTAAAGCGGTCTTTACCCACAAGAAGCTGCTCGATATCCCTTTTATCCTTGAGACTCCGGCGTTAGAGGACCTTGCGGGTGCGAGATCGGAGATCGATAAACTGATCGCGTTTCTCGATTGAGAAGACAGCAATCTCAGATCCAACGCCCTAACCTTGTCGTTGACCGTCTTCACAAGGTAGTGACAGCCGTTTCCCTTGTGAGCCTTGCGATAGTTGTAACGAAACGAGGCGAGGACGATGCATCACGAGTTTTGCAGCTGGGGATAGCAGTGAGAATTTTTGATACACTTCCCTAATAGAGCGACGCGAACATCTGCGGATTGGCGGCTTCCCAACGACGCCGCATACGAAGCACGGACTCCTCCTTGGTAAATGTGGGAAGCTTTGACAACTCCACCCATGCCAGCGCGTTAGACTCTTCGCTAAGCACGAGCGGCTCACTCTCGTCGGCCTGAATTACGAAGCGAACATCGAAGTGAAGATGAGCAGGCTCGTTTGCACGAGCAGGGATCTCGTGAATGTCGACATCAAAGATACCTGGATAGAGCAACACCAGCGACGAGAGTCCGCTCTCCTCTTCAACTTCGCGAAGCGCTACCGCGGCAAGGTTAAATTCACCATCAGCATGTCCCCCGGGTTGGAGCCATCGATTCAACTTTGCATGATGGAGCAACAGCACCTTGTCACCAGCTCGGTTTACCACCCACGCGGAGCCCGTGAGGTGCCCCGGCTCGAAATGCTCGCGTCGTGCGCAATCGGGTGAGCGCAGCAGCAACTCAAGGTACCGGGGTATGAGCCCTAACTCATCTCCACCCGAGCGCTGAAAGCCCTCCAAAAGAACTCGCAGGTCATTTTTTGCGACAATCTCGCTATTCATGCTCCAAAGGTAGGTAAGGTATCCCTACACGTCAACCCTCCTTTGCAAACTTGAGGGCGCCCAAAATCGCGCCTTATGCTATGGAACCCTTCGGCATCCCCAGAGAGGTAGAACACGCCTTCGGGAAGCGAGGCGAAACCTCCTGTTCTGCCTCGTGAACGTGCCCGTAAACGTGAACAAAAACGCACCCGAAACGAAAAACCCAATAGTTTCGGGTATGTTTACGAGCACGCGCACGTTCGCGTTGTAGGTTCAAGAGTTACGACTCTAGCACGCTTTGCCGCACGCCCCCCGAAGGAAAAAGGTATGCACTGCGGAATGCTGGTCGTGTATACTAAAAGTATTCACCGTCATGCCCCTACTCGTGCGATATACAGCCTCTTTTCTCGCCGCGCTTCTCTCGCTTCATGCATTCGCGCAATCTCCGAGCGAGAGCAAACTTGGGACCAATCTTACGGCTGTCAACGATTACTCACCGCAACTTCCTTTCCGCGACCACTTCGCGACCTCTCGACCATGGCTGACACAATGCCAGGGCGGGATCGACCCAGGATGCTCGTTCAATATCGCTTTCGACACGGAGGAGAGCGCCTCGCTGGATCTCGATGCAAACGGCTGGGTTCGATCACTTCCGGCGGCATCAAATCCGAGTGTCATTTTTACAAGCGTTGCGACCTACTGGGATGTGCCCGCTGAATTTCCAGCAGGCACCTATATCGTCCAATACGAAGGTCAAGGAACGATTGAATACGGACTTGGCGCCACTAAAAATACGGACGCCTCGAGCTCGGGGCGGGACGTAGTCTCAGTAAACCCAACTCAAGGTGGTATCCTACTCCGGATCACCGCGACCAATCCCAGCAACTACATCCGAAATATCCACTTTGTAGCGGAAGCAGACGAGGCGACTTTTTCCTCGAACCGATTTTCGCAAGCGTTCTTGGATCAGCTCTCTCCTTATCAAGCACTACGGTTTATGGACTGGATGCAGACGAATAACTCGGTAGTGTCGTCCTGGAGCTCTCGAGCGCGTCCTACCGATGCCCGCTTCTCATCCGAGAAAGGTGTCCCTGCCGAAATCATGATAGAGCTCGCGAACACCACCAACAAAGCGCCGTGGTTTACCATGCCGCATCAGGCCGACGACACCTATATCCAGTCGTTCGCCACGCTCACTCGCGTCGCACTGAACAGTGATCTTCCGGTCTACATCGAATACTCCAACGAGGCGTGGAACGGGGCATTCGCTCAGGGAGCGTGGATCGAGCAACAAGGAGAGCTTGCATGGCCAGGAGGCTCCGAGTCGGGCTTTACCAAGCGAATTAATTACTACGGGCGTCGCAGTGCAGAGATCTGCGACATATGGAGAACCGCATTCGGGGACTCACACAACCGAGTCATCTGTGTTACCGCGTCACAGGCGGCTAACTCGTGGACTGCTGACGAGGCGCTCTCGTGTCCACTTTGGGACGATCGACCCTGCGCAGGTCACGGCATCAGAGCACTCGCGATTGCCCCCTATATGGGAGATTACATCGGTCAGGACGGCACCTATGTGCAGGCCCTTGCATGGACCAGCGCTGCCGACGGCGGCCTTGGCTCTCTTTTCACGGAGCTTCGAGCTGGAGGCGAGATTGCGGGGGGACCGCTTGGTGGAGCTATGGCGCAGAGCTTCGGCTGGATCGAGGAAAATAGTCAGATTGCCGCAAATCACGGCGTAACACTCATCACCTATGAAGGAGGGCAACATCTTGTGGGTGTGGGCAGTGGCGCTGACAACGGCACCCTTACCTCACTGTTTACCTCCGCAAATCGAGATCCGCGGATGGGGGCACTGTACACTGACTACCTTAACGGCTGGGCGAGTCGCGGTGGGGGGCTCTTTATGCACTTCACGGATATCTCCCCATACTCCAAATTCGGCTCATGGGGCGCCCTCGAAAAGATCGGCGAGGTATCCTCCCCCAAGTATGATGCACTCTTCACCTACGCAACGGGGCAAGCCCCGATACCTCGAACAAGACAGAAGACCACCGTGCGGCTCACCGTGCGACGGAGCGGTTCGGGATCGATTCGCAGCAAGACGGGTGCGATAGCATGTGGAAGAACCTGTTCTACTACCGTTACCATCGGTACCAAGATCACCCTGACGGCTAAAGCTTCACGACGGCACCGATTTCAAGGCTGGAGTGGAGCGTGTCGACACTCCCACAGTCAGTGCCGGATCACCATGAGAAAAGCTACGAGCGTGCGCGGAATATTTACAAGACGACGCTCGTAGCAAGGCAGCTCCTCATAGCCTAGCCTACTTACTCGTACTCGGTGTGGTGACCGCTCCCGGCTGCAAATCAATCCATGCGGTCTGTACCGCACCCACCATCGACTGTGCTTTATCGACCGCAGCATTCGCCATCTGCTCAACTTTTCTCGCCTGCTCAACCATGGAATGAGCAACTTGATCGACCTTCTCGATCCGCGTGTTCAGGTCTGATTTGGCGTGTTGCGCCGAACGGAGGGCATCGCCATAGGCCTGCTTTGCCTGCTGCACCGCTTGATCAACCTGCGCCTCCATGTGATGGACAGCCTGATTGATCTTCTGTTGTTGCTCATCAAGTTTCGCATCACGTTGATTTCTCTGCCCACCTCGGGCGTCACACCCAACAGACCCAATCATCAGAGTGAGGCTCAACGTGAGAGTAGTTGTCGTACGTAGCATAATCCCCCTGAACGTGTCGTAGGGTGCGCACCAAAAACCGCCACCTAATGAGCCGTCGCCTGT
>JBIIYC010000131.1:0-7499 GCA_044347025.1 Bdellovibrionota bacterium | reverse complement strand
TTTTTCGCGTTGCATCGAATTAAACCACATACTCCACCGCTTGTGCGGGCCCCCGTCAATTTCTTTGAGTTTTAATCTTGCGACCGTACTCCCCAGGCGGGATGCTTAATGCATTTGCGACGACACCGAAAGGGTAAGACCTTCCGACATCCAGCATCCATAGTTTACGGCGTGGACTACCAGGGTATCTAATCCTGTTTGCTCCCCACGCTTTCGCGCCTCAGCGTCAGTGACAGTCCAGACAGCCGCCTTCGCCGCTGTTGTTCCTCCAGATATCTACGAATTTCACCTCTACACCTGGAATTCCGCTGTCCCCTCCTGTACTCGAGTCTACCAGTATCCGATGCACTTCCTGGATTAGGTCCAGGGATTTCACATCAGACTTAGTAAACCGCCTACGCGCTCTTTATGCCCAGTAAATCCGAATAACGCTTGCACCCTCTGTATTACCGCGGCTGCTGGCACAGAGTTAGCCGGTGCTTTTTCTGCAGGTACCGTCATTTTGTTCTTTCCTGCTAAAAGAAGTTTACAACCCGAAGGCCTTCATCCTTCACGCGGCGTTGCTGCGTCAGGGTTTCCCCCATTGCGCAAGATTCCTAACTGCTGCCTCCCGTAGGAGTCTGGACCGTGTTCCAGTTCCAGTGTGGCTGATCGTCCTCTCAGACCAGCTACCCATCGTAGCCTTGGTAGGCCATTACCCTACCAACTAGCTAATGGGAATTGGACTACTCTCCCCGCGCTTTACAGCTTTACCGATCTGATCCGAGGACCGGACCGGACTATTCGGTATTAGCCAAGCTTTCGCCTGGTTATCCCCAGCGAGGAGGCGCATTATCCAATTATTACTCACCCGTGCGCCACTATACTCGTATTGCTACTTTCCCGTACGACTTGCATGTCTTAGGCACGCCGCCAGCGTTCATTCTGAGCCAGAATCAAACTCTCTATTTCAAAGAAATTATCTGCTACGTAAACCTACCTCTTAACGAGGCAGGTACGAAATTTATTGCCCAGCACTTACTAGCCCAAATTTCGACAAGCTGCCCGAAGGCTGCTGTATCTAATTCGTGCTTAGAGTTTAGTTCATTCTTGAACTGTATCTCTCAATCCTCGAGGCGCTGACACCTCGAAGACTTAAGCAGCTTCTACCCATAACCTAGTTGTTTTACTACCTTTTTTGTCTCGACCTTCATCGCGACAGGCATTGGAGTTTCGTTTATTTGCCGTCTTTCGTCAAGAGCATCTCTTAACTTTTTTTCGACGACTTCGATTTCTCTCAAAGCCCCGCTTTTGTTGAGGTATCTTTTAAATACCCTCTCCGAAGCGGTCGCGGATATTAGCCAGAGGGCTCGGCGAATGTCAACGATTCGGGGAATGGATTTTTGATCTTTTTTCAGGTCGAGCACGTCAATCTTTCAGGCCCGCACCGGACACCTATGTGCTACACCTTCCCTACAATGCGTAATCACACGTGCAAAGAAGAGGTTTAGCCCATGCCATCATTCGACGTCGTATCAAAGGTAAACATGCAGGAAGTTAAGAACGCGGTAGACCAGGCTCAACGCGAAATACAGACGCGCTACGACTTCAAAGACGCCAACGCATCGATCGAGCTCAACGAGAAGGATTCAATCATAACAATGGCCGGGCCGGACAAGATGAAGATGACGGCACTCGAAGAGATCCTTCGACAGCGGCTTTCCAAGCGTAGCGTTAGCTTAAAATCAATCACCTTCGAGGAACCGCAACCTGCGGGCGGAGACACATTCCGTCAAACGGTTATCGTGAAGCAGGGGCTCACTGACGACGAGCGAAAGCGGATTAACAGAGTCGTAAAGGAAACGAAGCTCAAAGTAACCTCACAGATCCAAGGCGAGCAGGTGAGAGTAACCGGCAAGAGTCGTGACGACTTACAGCTTGCGATTGCAAAGATTCGCACGGCGGTTACGGATCTTGAGTTGCAGTTCACAAACTTTAGAGATTGAGCAGATACCTCACTTTAGACCGATTGCGAGTTCACTTTGTACCTGGAACACTATCGAATATGAAAACAAAAGCACTTCTCCTCTCCGCCCTCTGCTTTATCGTGACCGGCTGTAGCAAGACCGTCACAACCCCGGCGAATGTCGTCAGCACATCCTTTCCGCAGGTTCAGGGGGAGAATCTGAAGCAAGAGCGAATCTCCATCCCCGATTACTATCGTGGAAAGAACACATTGCTTCTGATCGGATACACTCAAAAGACTCAGTTCGATATCGACCGGTGGATTCTTGGAGTCCTGCAGGCAGACATTCCGGTCGAGATCGTTGAAATCCCAACTATTGCCGGGATGATGCCTCAAATGGTGCAAGGCTTCATTAACAACGGAATGCGAAAAGGAATCCCGCAAGAAGACTGGGCCTCTGTTGTAACGGTATACGAGGATGCCCCGAAAATAATCGCGGCGCTCGGCAATGATCGGCCCCAAAGCGCATATGCAGTGCTATTGGACAAAGAGGGAACGATTGTCTGGAGCAGCAATCTTGGATACTCGGCATCACAGGTCTTGGCCCTCAAGGAACGGGTCTCCGCGCTGAACCGTCGCTAGGTAGCAGCACTGCCGAATCAGATGGGGCTCAAACTATCGACCCTGACACTTACCGAGCGCACGCTGACGGCGACCGCGACTGTCCCCCCTCTCACAGCAAAGGCACGAGAGGTTGCGCACCTATTCATATCCGACCGTGGCGGACGTCGAGCCATTGACGCGGCGACGTCATTCCTCCGCAACGATGCCAACGTGGATGTGCGTGTTGAAAATGGGCATGCCTTGCTTGAGGGACCACCCCCTTCAATCGCCATCCCCGGAGACTACGGATTAAAAGGCGGTGCGGCCCGAGAGCACCTGATTGGCGCCCTAGGTATTCGCGACACTCGGCCACCGAGAGACGTCGATCTGATTCGGCGAGGGCGATTCGCTCGCCCAGAGGATGATGCGTATGCCCGGACCTTCATGACGCGCGATTACCTGCACGGTGCTCGCGTTGAGCTCGTGCGAGACCTGAACCGCTACCTCTCCTCACGAGATCTCACTATTAACGAAGTTGCGTCATTTGACACGACGCTCTCCGTATCGCTCTTGGGACTACTGGACACATTTGGCCATGTGCTACGGCCGAGCTATTACCGCGGCGGAACGCTTCACAAGCGGCCATCGCTCGACGGCAGGATCCTTCTTAAGATGATTCGACTCTACGCCGAAGGGGTCTGCGCCGATGAGGGGTGGACCGTTGTGGGCATCCCCGAGGAGACCTCACTTTCAGAGTTCGACCTGGCGATCCACCTCAATAAAGCCTTCCAACGTGGGAGGGATGTCGCTGAGCGCTTCTTGGAGAGCTGCGCTCTTCTCTCGGTTATTCCCGCCCGGGAGGACCTCCTCAAAAAAACTCTTGGAGACCTAGAACACCTACGACACGGGGAGCGAGGATTACTTCCCGACGTCCCGGCAATTGAATGGAAGTCTGCAAACTAAAGACTGCGGTCCCGATGCGACACTGCACCTACTTCGTAGTGGCTGGCTTAGCGACTGCACTCTGGAGTCTTGCCCGCTCGTCAACTAGCTTCTTCCCCTCTTCGGAGATCTCCCCTACGGCTCGGATTAACTGATCATTTAATCCTCGGACGGCCTCGGCGTTCGTCTTTGCAAGGCTTTGAAGCTCCGCATTCTGCGCATACTTGGCCAGCAGCTCATTTCGTTTCTGCATCAGGGCAACACGCTCCTGCTGCTTCTCTCTCAGTGTTTTGGTGATAGTCTCGATCGAGGCTGCTAGCGATTTATCCTTCTTCACGAGGGCAGCTCCCTCAGGATCCTTTGCGAGCACCTTTTCATCAACAGCAGAGCGATACGACTTCGCTTGACTCTCCATATCTTGATAGATCTTCTTGAGCGTCGGATTCGACTCGCGGTTCGCATTCGCAATTTTTTGAATTGCCGCGTAATTGTCCTGCATGAGCCGCGCAGATTCAGCGCCCACAGGTGCCGCCGGTGCCACACCACCTTGAGAAGCTGCTGTCGCGGGGGCAGTACTCTGCGCTGGCCCCTCTGCCTCGGTGTTCGAAAGAACCCCAACCGATACGGCCGCTATCAGACACCCCGCTACTACGACTCCTATTCGTGTTTTGCTCATAATTCCTTTCGTACGTTCCTACCCTTGCGTACCCACAGGGTGAACCAGCGGCACTGATCGGACAAGCACCTTTGATGAGACCGGTCTCAGTAGCACCGAGGACAAGAGGTGCACATCCCCTAACCGCCAAAGCCCAAATCAAGATGAATAAATCCATATAGATACACCCGCGACCCCGCTGGCAGTAGCGTTACCGAATTCTCGTCGCACCTGCTTTTCTCGGCTCACACCGCCGCGACAATCATCGGACCAAACTGCGCTTTCAAACCCCGTATTAAAGAGCTATAAGGGGTACCCCGGTCAAAACTGATGAGAAGTTTGTATGTCATTTACCGACCTCGCCACTTCGAGCCCTGAGATTACAAAGCGCAGAGCGGAAACCTCAGCGACAGCGACACGAGAGGGCATTGCGCCCGCACTTCTGCCGCTCTTCTCTGGTGTTGTTAAATGGAGAGATCTTCTTATCGCCCCCCAAGATTCGCAGGGCCGGGACGATCTCCTCAAAGCTTACAAAGCAATGGGATACCTGCCGAGCGCACTCGCGTCATCGGGTGCTGCACTCACTGGCGATGCGAAAGTTATCGAGCCGACCAGTCGACGGATTATCGACGACCTCGCATCAGGAAGAATCAACCTCTCACAGCTCACCGAAACCCAACCTCTGGAATTCAAGGCGCGCTTCTATCCAGACCTCTCACAACCACAAATTAGACTTTTACAAGCAATCGTCTCGCAGGAGGCCCATCTTCACGCTCTCGACGTATCAACGCTCGTCAAGCAACTCCCCTTTCCAATCACGCAAAACAACTTCTTCGGTCGATTCCTCGCCGGGGGATGTGAAACTCCCGACCGTGCCGCGCGACACCTACAGTTAGCCATCCCTTTTTTGGTGCGCATGCGCTCCCTCTTCGAGGGGCTCAACAACTCAGTCCTCAACTTTCTTAAGATCGACATCACGTCACCACAGGACGGATCGGGGCCGCAATCTCATCAGAAGCGCATGCAGCCCGAGACTGTGCGTAACGCTATCGACATCATCCACGCAGCAGTGAATCATTCGTGGGATTTTTTCGGGCGCATGGCTTCCGACACAACGCAACGTCTCGCCTGCATCACGGTTCCCCGACTGCCGAACGTACAAGCCGAACACATTGATAAGAAGCGGTGGAATGAACTGGCTGTTGCCCTGTACGACTGGCTCTTATTCGGAAGTCGCGAGAATGAGCTTCTACACTCGCAGCGCCTCGCCCCACAGAAAGAGGCTCTTGTGGCACAATACCGGCAGAAGCTTCAGGAAGCAGAGGCTTCTCTTCCCCCTCTCGAAAAAGAGGCGGCCCGCCCCGACATCGACCCAAAAGCGAAGCGAGCAACCGAGGGCGAGTTAAAAAAAGCTCGTACAACGATCGATCGCCTTGAGAGAGACATTCATCGACTCGATGAAGAGCGCAAGCTGATAGTCCCAATCATCGCTCAACTCGATGACTGGCTTGCTCATACTCCCCAACTTCGAGCATTCCGTGCCGACGTTAAGAGAGCTCACACTGCAGGGTATCGGATCGTATTCTCATTTCTCCCTCACCCGAAGGCAGAAAAGCCGGGAACTCTGCTCAAGTTCTTTGAACTAGCGTTTAATGCCTCACCGAAATTTACACACCACCCCGCCGCCAAGCTCCTCAAGAACAGCTCGTACCTCGTTACTGATGAGATAGCAGAGGCTCTGTGCTCAAGTCATAGCCGCCGAGCTGAGATGCTTAATGACCTCCACTTGCGAGAGTTTGAGGTAGACGTAACTGAGCTCAATGGAAGCGCAAAATTCCTTATCGCAGGTATTCTTCCACGACGAGAAGACCCGAAGCTTCAGCTCCTTATTGAGGTTATTGCGAATGTTTTGAGCGTACCGGGCATTCAGAGCACCACCGAACTGTGTACTCTTGTGAAGCACTCCACGGGTCGCCGGGATCTCTCGGCCAAGGATCTTCTCGATTATGCGTTCGAGCGGCTTCCCTCGATGGATCAAGACGAACTATTCCAGGTACTGCACGCACTTCATCGGCTGAAGATTCCGCGTCTTTCACCGCGAGCAGCAGAGATCTCCCTTGAGCGATTCAAACACCCTCCGTACATCTTATCATCATTTGAACTCTTCTCGACCCAGTACCGCCCGAACAAGCTCGGTCCGTGTCCGGAGATTTTCCGAGATCGTGCGTCTTTCGCGGACTATCTCGACACAGGGATTGACGCAATGGGCGTTGCACCAGAGCTTATCGATGTTCAGCGGCACCTTCAGGATCGAGGCATTGTGGCGATCGTCGATGGAACGAACTATCACCCGGAGCTCGATACCGAGATCGGTGCAACCGGCGACAAAGTAGCCAAGGGGGATTCGACCAGGACCAACGAGGTGTGGGGTGATTACGTGCGTCCCTCGGAGCGACTCGTTCGCGCGCTATCGTTGCGGCTTATGGAGGGAGACGTATCCGAAGAGCTCCGAAACAGCTCGCTGTTGGGCGTCATCCAGCCGGACCTTGCCTCGCAAGTTCAGGCCAAAATGGTTAAGAAATTCTACGGGATTACGATCGATACGAACCCAGATCTGGCTGCAATTAATCAGCTCCTGGCAGATCTTAAGATTCATGACGACAAAACGATTCTTGTTGTCGACGCGGCTGCGATTACCGATATGGAGCAGTATCGAGATTTCATTAATCTCCTCGAAAAATATCGGATCAAGATAGTGCTGCGAACGCGCGAGCCATTTCCTGGGATTCCGCAAGTTAACATTCAACCCTTTCTTGAAGACTCGATAACCGACCGTATCATGGCCGATGCGGAGCGCCTCCAGCGCAAGCTTGAACTCAACGAGCCTGTGGAACGCTCCATCGTAGCCTTTGCTGCAAAGCAGGTACACCGATGTCGCGCTCCCCTAGCAGATCCGCTGAACCTCACGCTGCAGGTACTCAACGGCGCTGCGGCGCATGCGCGCCTCCATCCTGACCGAACGATTACTGAGCAGGATGTTATCGCTGCTCTGGCACCGATCTTTCACCTTCCCGATGGACAACAGATGCGTCTCCGCATTACTGCGATTGAGTCGTTTATGCGTCGCGCCCCTCTCCAGATCTTGGGGCAGGACGAAGCGATTCGTAAGATCGGCGACAAGGTCAAGAGTCACATACTTGGTATGCGAGATCCAACTCGCCCACTTACCCTGCTCGTTCCGGGCCCGACAGGCGTCGGAAAGACCGAGCTCATGATGTACATCGCACGCGTATGCGATCTTCCGTTCTTTATGGTCGAAGGCGCTGAGTTCTCCGAGGAACACAGCGTCTCGAG
>JBIIYC010000130.1:0-7506 GCA_044347025.1 Bdellovibrionota bacterium | reverse complement strand
GCGCGAGCTCCAGCTGATCGTGATACTTATGCATGAACGGCTCGCCATTACAGCGTAATAGCTTTGCGCCTTCCCCTCGCATCGCCTCTGTAATCAAAAAGCTTTTTGCCTGCGGATGATAGAGGCAGGTCGGATGAAACTGAAAAAACTCCATATTGGCCACACGACACCCAGCACGGTAGCACATAGCAATACCGTCTCCGCTTGCGACATCGGGATTAGACGTGTAGAGGTAGATTTTTCCAGCTCCGCCTGTTGCGACTAACACCTTATCAGCCAGATACGGCTCAATCGGCGCCCCCTCCCGCAGCACGTATGCACCGAGCACTTTATTCGCCCGCTCACAGCCGACACCTACCTTGTGAGTCGTGATAAGATCGATAGCGCTGGCATGAGTGATGAGTTCGATGTTCGGAGTTCGCTTCACTGCCGCCAGCAATGCGCGTTGAATCTCAAAGCCCGTGGCGTCCCCTGCGTGAAAGATTCTTCGACGAGAGTGTCCTCCTTCGCGGTGAAGGTGAAAATCTCCCCGCTCATTGGTATCGAAATGTGTTCCGAGCGTAATCAATTCATGAACCCGCTCCGGGCCCTCGCTGACTACCACATCAACGATATCGGGCTTACACAGCCCCGCGCCACAGATGAGGGTGTCTTGGATATGGAGATCGAAACTGTCGTCTGGCTGGTTTACTGCGGCGATCCCACCTTGCGCCCACAGGGTCGACGACGAGCCAGTATCTTTCTTAAAGAGAATAGCGACACTACCGTGCTGAGCGACCTGTAGGGCATAGGTAAGCCCAGCAATACCGCCACCGATAACCAAAAAATCGTACGTTTTCATCCGATTGCGGCGTCCTCTCAGCTGTAGGTATCATCTCAACAGGAGCAGATGTTCTCCGCCTTGTTGGCCTGATACACTGACTCGAACCCGTCTCAAACGTGCTCCGCAGCAGCCGATACTTTTGAGATAAATACTAGCACCAACGACCTGTACAAGAAAGAAAGATAGCACGTACTACTCATGACCATGGCAAATCCCCTAACGAAACGCACCTTCACAATTCCATTCAATTCTTTTACGGCAGATCAGGTCTCTCCCGCCATCGACGCTCTGTTGAAAGAGACAACTGAGGAGCTTGAGGCGATCAAAAATTGCACAGCCCCCCGAACCTTCGACAACACTCTCCGGGCATTAGACGATCTTGGACTTAATCTCGACTATGCCATGAGTGTCATCAGCCACCTTGAATCAGTGGCGACAACTCCGGCGCTGCGAGCCGCCTACAACGAAGTGCTTCCAAAGGTCAGCGACTTCCGTTCAAAACTGATGCTCGATGAAGGTCTCTGGAGAGCCCTATCGACCTACGCCGAGACACAAGAAGCGCACGACCTCCCCGCTCACCAGAAGCGTTTTCTTACCACTACACTCGACAGCTTCCGTCGAAGTGGAGCCGAATTAGCGGCCGACAAAAAGACGACCCTTGCGGAGATCAACACGGAGCTCGCCACCATTACGAACTCCTTCTCGCAAAATACCCTCGACGCCACGAATGCCTTTGAGTACGTAACAACATCATTAGACGATCTGCAGGGGCTTCCAGAAAGCGCTATCGCCATGGGGCGAGCCTCTGCTGCCGCGAGAAAGGTCGAGGGCTGGCGCTATACGCTTCAGGCCCCTAGTTTTATGGCGATTATGACCTACGCAGATAGCGCCCCACTTCGGGAAAAATTCTATCGAGCGTACAACACTCGTTGCGCTGGAGATTCATTTGATAACACGAAGAACCTCAATCGCATCCTCGAACTCCGACGACGAAAGGCGAACCTGTTAGGCTTCACTGACTTCTCAGATTTAGTACTTGCAGATCGCATGGCCAAATGTGGTGAGACCGCGGCACAGTTCGTCGAGAATCTCTGCTCACGCATTGAAAACTACTTCAAAAAAGACAAGGCTGAGCTTGATGCTTTTTTTACCTCTGTGACGGGTCGACACGCGAGTTCCCTGCAACCATGGGATGTGGCCTACTACGCGGAGAAGATGCGTAAAGCTAACTATGACTTCGATGAAGAGGAGCTACGCCCCTACTTCGAACTCTCACGTGTCATGAATGGGCTCTTCTCGTTAGTGGAAAAGGTGTTCGGATTACGCGTGGAAGCTAATCCCTCACTTCCAACATGGGATGATACTGTAAAAGCATACTCTACCTTCGATGCCGATTCGGGCACCCTACTCGGACACTTTTATGCAGATCTTCACCCGCGAGAGAATAAGCGAGGTGGCGCTTGGATGAATAACCTCGTGATGCACGTTCCGGCCGATGGCGATCGCATGCCGCACGTTGGACTGATCGCCGGCAACTTTACTCCACCAGATGAAGCTGGACTCTCACTCATAACGCATGACGAGGTAACAACGCTCTTTCATGAGTTCGGGCACCTCATGCACCAACTGTGCAACACGACTGAGCTGCGCGGGCAGAGCATGTCGGGCGTTGCTTGGGACTTCATCGAGCTCCCCTCACAGATTTTAGAAAACTGGTGTTGGGATCGGGAGTCGCTCAACATATTTGCATCTCACTACGTGACCGGCGCTCAGATACCCGATGAACTGTTCGCGAAGATGCTAAAGGCACGCAACTATCGGAGTGCGTCGCACCTCATGCGTCAGCTAGGATTTTCAACGGTTGACTTTGCGCTCCATCGGACGTACCTGTCGGAGCGTGATGGCGACATCCTGTCATACTCTCGTCGGATTCTGGATCGATTCTCGACCCTTCCACTACCAGACGACTTCGCGATGATAGCAACCTTTACCCACCTCTTTAGCTCGCCGGTCGCCTATGCCGCAGGCTATTATTCGTATCAGTGGGCCGAGGTTCTCGACGCGGACGCCTTCTCGCGTTTTGAACGTGAGGGGCTCATGAACCGAGCAACGGGCCTTGATTTCAGAGACAAGATTCTAAGTCGAGGCGATTCGGCGGATCCCGCCGCCCTGTTCGAAAGCTTTATGGGTCGAGCTCCTGACGTCTCTGCACTCCTCAAACGCGCGGGACTTGCTCCAGCGTAGCACCAGGGTACGAAATGCCCGTATGAAGATGGGACCGTTGGTCATCCATCCGCGGGGTTGGGTGGCAAAGTCAGGAATCGCTATGCAATTCGGCAGCTTACGTGGTAGTCTACAGAGGGGTGTAGCTTAGATGACAGAAGACCCAAAAACAGACACATCGCTAGACGAACAGGCGAAGCTCGGGTGGAAAGTCGCCTCCGACCTCTTTAAGCCGTTCGGCTCAACGGCAGCCAACTTTGCGGAAGCGATTAGACTTCTAACGGCCGCACACGAGAGCGGGACGACAACTCTCTCGCTTGGTGCTCAGCATCACATCATCCGCCTTCTGAAAAACAACACGATGAAGGCCACGTACTTCTTTTTCGCCAAGCAGTTTCGACCCTCAGTCGTGGAGGATACATCGCTTATCACCGATCGCGATCTACTCAAGGCATTCACTCCGTTCGAACACGCCGCGATCATCAGTCTCTGCTACCTCTTCAAAACGCTCAGTCGAAAGATCGACAAAGAAGAGTGGGAGTATGTTCAGACCCCGCTCTATGAGGCGCTCGCAATCGGCGCGAGTGTTGGTCAACAAATTAATGACGTTGGTCTCGGCATGGGACTGCTGTCGCGTGGTATTCGATACTTGGCGCTCGCTCCTCTATTGCGTGAAAATAGGCGGGCCTTCAAGGAATATCGCCAACACCTCAAGGCCGAGGATCTTGCATTCGATACTACGATGGAGGAAAAGCTCTGGCAGTGCTCGAGCATCCAGATTGCAGCGATCCTTCTGGAGCACATCGGTTTTCACCGCAATTTCTGCCTGCAGTACATCGCTACCGCGACTCAAGATACTTCGGTCACGCCGGACGAAACGTACGGCATACCGATGCGAATAGCTGAGGCGCTACTCGACGCGTACATGGAAAACAACGAGATTCCCACCTCGCTCCCAGCATGGGTAGGCAAACAGATAGACCTATCTGCAGAGGTTCGCGGAAATCTGGTAGCGTCCCTCAGTAAGGCACTCGCTGACAAGAACCGCATAGAGTGGTTGAACAAAGGGAGCTCCAGCATCGACCCGATTTCGACTCCGCAGCTCTTTTCCGAAGAGGAGCGCACCGCGGCGGCGAGTGGCTCCGCACCACGGTCATAATACAGGCATAGATCAAGGCTTTACATTTCTGGTTACGATCTCTCTCCCCTCGCCCGCAAAGAACGCAAGACTCTCTGGATTTGCCAAGGCGGACGCGTTACCGGGCTCCTCGCCTCGAAGCAAACGCTTGACCGACAACTCGGAAATCTTGTTGTTCGTTGTGCGCGGAATCTCAGGAGCTTGGACGATAAGAGCGGGTACGTAAAAGGCATTCGACGCTTTCAGCGTCTGTTTAATCTCGCTCTCAAGCGTTGAATCAAGGGTATCTCCCTCGGCCAGCGCCACAAACAGCACGATTCGCTCCGATGTTGCACCAACAGGGGTAAAACCAACTGCCAACGAGTGCTGCACACGGGAAATCGGCGCTAAAGCCGCATACAGATCCGCTGTGGCAACCCGTACTCCAGCCGGCTTTAACGTTGCATCCGAGCGCCCTAAAAACAGAAGCCCCCCGTCAGATGTCTCTTTAAGGAAATCACCGTGCCGCCACACTCCGGGAAAATCGTCAAAGTAGGCAGCCCGATAACTCGAGCCATCTGGATCGTCGAGAAAATAAATCGGCATCGACGGTGCCGGCTTCGCACAGACGAGCTCTCCCTGCTCGTTTAGTATCCGATGCCCCTCAGGGTCGAATACACACACATCATAGCCAAGACTTTTTGCCTGTGTTTCACCGCGCACAACTGGTTTAACCGGACAGCCCAAGCCAAAGCATCCGATGATATCGGTACCACCAGAGATGCTCTGCACCCACACCGGTTTAATGGCGTGGGCAATGTAATCAAATTGCGATGGATACAAGGTTGATCCTGTCGAGAGGATTGTTCGTAGCCGGTCAAGGCTGTGCATTCTCCCCGGCACTAGTCCCTGCTTTTCAACCGCCCCAAGGAAGGCTGCACTCGTACCGAAGTGAGAAACCTGCTCCTGCGAGGCGAGACGCCATAGGATATCGCCCCCCTCAAGCAGCGGATCTCCATCATACATGACAACCGTAGCGTCACACGCCAGCGCACTGGCACACCAGTTCCACATCATCCATGAGGTGGATGTCTGATAAAAAACTCGGTCTCCCGCTCGTACATCCGAATGCAGTATCATCTCCTTCTTGTGTTCAAGGAGAGTGCCCCCTGCACCATGTACGATCCCTTTCGGTTGCCCAGTCGTACCCGAAGAAAACATTACGTACAGCGGGTGATTAAATGAAAAACGCTCGTATTTCACCGCAGACGATTGGCTCGCTTGAATATCCGCATACGTTACCAGTGAGCATCGACTCGGAACCGAACCCCCGCCAGTACCACCACCTTCAACACAGTCAACGAGGATAAGATGCTGCACCGACGGAGCGCGAGCGAGTATCTCCGCCACAGTCTTTGTCACATCCACACAGCCTCCACGCCAGAGGTAGGAGGTTGTCGCGATGAAGACCCTAGGCTTCACGCGATTGAGCCGAGAGACTATCCCCTCGAGGTGATAGTCCGTTCCACAACTAGACCAGGTTGCTCCCAGGGTGGCGCAGCCCAGCATACACGCGAGAGCTTCCGGAACGTTAGGAAGGTACGCGAACACCCGCTCACCAGCGCCAATCCCAATCGAAGCGAGATATGTCGCGACATGTTCTGCCTGCTCACGCAGCTCGTATAATGCGAGCTCCCGCCTACGTTGATTCTCTGACCATGATATGACTGCGACTCGTTGTGGGTCACCAGCCAGGAGATTTTCGGCAAAATTCAGGCGATACGAGGGGAACCACTGCCGGGCTAACGGCGTCGGTCCTGAGGAGTCCGCATACATCGGCGACAAGCTTCCATCCCCCTTGATTCCAACGAATCGAACAAGCTCGGGCCAAAAAAGCTCGGGGGCTTGAACCGCCCACGCATGCAGATCCTGAGGAGAGTGCGCAGCTGTGAGACCGTGAGTTCGCAGATGGTCCGCAAAACGCGTCCACGCGCACGAGGCCATGAGGTCTTGCGAGGGTCTCCACACTATATCGGATACGTTCATGGGCTGTGTTGCGGCTCCTTGTTTGGTCTATCGTATCATATCCCCCGGGCATGTCGCAGGTCGATAGATAAACCCAGTCTCATTCATCTCTTACTAGCCGACAAAGTGCGTCGCTCAGCTCACTTGCCAGAGGTTGAAGTTCTTAGTTCTCGAGCCTAAGATAGTCTTGTACTACGGCTGGCAGCGAGATTCGTTTTTGTCACGAGCTCGTGTACCAGAACGACAGTATCGACGCCCCATCCCTCATGGTATCTCTGATGAGGGCAACAGGCGTAACGGGATCTTGCGTAGCGATGCGGTCGTGCCCATCCTTCTTATGCAAGGACCAGATACCCACGAGCCCAGTCTACCGATGACTTCTGACCTACCGTACATGCTCCGCGCTCTTGATCTCGCACAACGTGGCGGGCGCGCCGTTATGCCGAACCCCATGGTTGGCGCGGTAGTGGTGCACAACAACACCGTTCTTGGGGAAGGGTATCACCAACAGTTTGGCGGGCCACACGCGGAGGTACACGCGATACGCGCGGTGCACTCGAAAGATCTGCTTCACAATTCAACCCTCTACGTTACACTTGAGCCGTGCTCGCACTTCGGCAAGACACCGCCGTGCGCCGACCTCATCATAGATTCAGGGATACCTCGAGTCGTCGTCGGTTGTCGGGACCCCTTTCCTGAGGTTGCCGGTCGCGGAATCGCAAAGCTTCGGAGTGCAGGAATAGAAGTTGTCGAAGATGTTGGACGAGATCCCTGCCTTGTCCTTAATCGACGGTTTATTATTGCCCACCGATTCCAGCGCCCGTACATCATTATAAAGTGGGCTGAAACCTCGGATGGATTCATCGCACCGGCGAGTCGTATCCCCACCTGGATTAGCTCCGATCATTCAAAACAGATGGTTCATCGGTGGCGCGCACAGGAGATGGCTATCATGGTGGGAACTACGACTGCAGTGGTCGATGACCCCCGGCTGACCGTTCGCTCAACAGAGCTGTGTGATGCGTCGTGTATGCCGATAACTAATCCAATTCGCGTGACGATAGACCGAACAGGCTCGCTTCCTCCTACTCTCAATATCTTTAACACCGAAGCGCCAACTATCATTTTTACTCCCCAACACCGCGAACAGCACGATACCGTAACGTACGCGCAGCTCCGGGAAGATGCATTAGTTCTTCCTCAGCTCTGCGCATCCCTGCACCAGCGAGGGATCCTCTCCCTGATAGTAGAAGGTGGGCAACGAACGCTGCAGAGCTTTCTTGACGCAGGGCTCTGGGATGAAGCTCGGATCTTTCAT
>JBIIYC010000209.1:0-4102 GCA_044347025.1 Bdellovibrionota bacterium | reverse complement strand
GCAACCGCCTCCTGAAACACCCGTTCTCGTCGCTCTAGCTTTTGCTCACGTGAGAGGGATTGGGAGCCGTAGAGCCCCTCCAACGCATCAACCAGCCGAGTAACGGTATCCCCGAACTCAAGCTGGAAGGCGAGGTCCCGCTCGGCAGCAGCCACGAACGTGTCGGCCGCAGCGCACTCCGCGTGTGCTCGATGACACTCCTGCTGCTGCGCCCGATAGAACTCAATTGTCGCCTGCCCGCCAACAAAGTTGGCCAAGCTCTCGTTAAATGCAACATTTCCGGGGATCCAAACCGTTGCGTGCACGCTTTCATGCAGGACGGTATTGGCGATTCGAACCGGCGGATTCTTTAACGTTGTCGACAAAACCGGATCGTTAAACCATCCAAGGGTGCTAAAGGCCTCCGTGCCCCGCACCGAAGACTCGTAGCCATCGGCCTCAAGCTCTTTGGCCTGCGCGATGGCATCCGCCTCGCTAAAGAACCCCTTGTATGGGACCGTTCCGACGATCGGAAACCACCAGGTATAGAGCGAAAAGGAATCCTTGCGAGAGGCGACCACCACCCAGGCTAAGGTGTCTTTGCCGATGTCTGTATAGGCTGTAAACGAGCCTCCAGGCGTAAGCCCAATCGTTGCGGCAAATGCCCGTGCCTCTAGTACAAGTTTGAGCTTACTGCGATCCGTTGGATCTGTCTCAGGGTCCGAGATAACCTTCTCGATCTGACGCCGCCCCAGAAGGATCTTACTCTGATTGTACGCGGCCTGGATAACGTACCCCGGGGAACATCCGCCGAGGACGAAGGCCATTCCACCGAGAGCCAAGCGCTTGATTCGACTCATACGGAGCACGCCCAACGGACTCCCCACACCACGGCGGCGGCGAGAGCTCCCGCGACGATATCATCCGCCATGACCCCATACTGCCCCGGGAGCCTTTCAGCCCAACCGACAGGGCCAACCTTGGTTGCATCGAATATCCGGAATGCAACAAACCCCACGAGCGCAAGACCCCACTGCGAGGGTGCGAGTCCGAACAGGGCAATGAACAGCCCGGCCCACTCATCGATCACAATCCACTGTGGATCGAGTACCCCCTGTCCCTTTAGACAGACCCCAACGACCACTGTTCCCACGACGATCGTCGCCGCGATAAGCAGAAGTTGTGTTCCCGGAGTTGAAAGCGCGCCGATACCAAACAACAACCACCAGAATATCAGGGCCGCCCCACTTCCGAATGTGCCGGGCGCCACAACTGCATATCCACTTCCAAAACCGGAACTAATCCATGCGGCAACAGCATTGATGCATCGTGAAATCATGCGCAAACTATCGCCTGAGCCGCTATCGATCGTCGAGATGCAAACCGATCGCAGAACCTCAGTATTTGAGACAATACTCTCGCGACGGCAAAAACACATTCACTCAATTCGTCAAGCCTTTTGGCGCGCCAGAAATATTTATTTTCAACACTTGTTTGTTGACGCCGGGATCGCGCCTTTGCTATAAGCCACTTAAAGTAATTAGCGGAGTGCCTCGGGAATTTTCCCGACCCTTTCCGGTAAGCACAAGGCAGAGCGTTAGTAAGTCGCGCGAGCAACACACTCGCAACTCATCGAAAAACGAGAGTCAAGACTCAGGAAAAATTTATCAAGTTTTTCTTCATATCGCTCACTTTGTTCTGGAAAGTTGGCACACGCGGTTCTAAGATAGGCGGGCTCAAAAACTTGCCGCAGTAAAGACTCAGGACGTATGACCAACCCGTTTAACGAAGACGAGGGTTTCAATGAAGTCGGGAGCACCACACCAGGTGGCTTCTCCGGCTCCCAACCATCAAGCGAATCCACTCGAGTGGCCGCCCACGATCGCAAGATCGAGGACCGGAGCAGTGTGATAACTGCGCGAGGTACTGCAGAGGGTCTCGTATTGCGCGTCGATGGTCGGGTAGAAACCGAGGACCTCATCTTGGCGATCCGAGAGTTCTTAGAGTCTCGCCGATCGTTTCTCTCTGGGAACGACATCGCCTTCGAATGGATCGGCAAGCGCCCCGAGGACTCAATCATCCACAACCTCGTCGGCATGCTCTCAAACGAATTCTCTGTCTCCGTACGGGCCTCCAAGGTAAAAGGGTCTACCCCAACAAAGACCACGACGCCCGAGGTTGTAAAGACCGTTGAGGAGACGCCAGCGACTGGATTCTCCGTCGTGGGAGGGGGCCGACCAGCCCCGACAAAGCGTGCGGCTGCCGACAAGACGGTAAGCCTTTTTGATGGAATTGAGGCCTTCGACCCACGCTCAGTCACCTCCAACCCAATGTCATGGGACGAGCCGGATGCTCGAATTATTTACGGAACGCTCAGATCCGGACAGAAGGTCGAGACAGAGCACTCGATTATTATCTTCGGAGATGTTAACTCAGGGGCCGAAGTTATCGCTGGCGGAGACATCGTTATCCTTGGCACCCTCCGTGGTATCGCGCACGCAGGCGCATACGATGAGAGCGGTGGGGGGCGAGTTATTTTCAGCCTCAATCTCCAACCGACGCAGCTTCGTATCGGACTCGTAATCTCCCGCGGAGCGGGTAGCGAGCATGCCGAGAGCACCCCTCGAGGAGGGCTTCCCGAGGTGGCGCGCGTTGATGGAAATATGATCGTTGTTGAACCTTACCAATCACGAACTGTCTGGGTACGTAGAAGGGAGTAACTAATGAACAGTAAGAATATTAGTGGCGGAAAGAAGGACGTCGGAGAGGCGATCGTTATCACCTCCGGAAAAGGCGGTGTGGGTAAGACCACAACCACTGCAAGCCTTGGCGCCGCTCTCGCTCTTCGTGGACAGCGCGTTCTGGTTATCGATGCCGACATCGGACTTCGAAACCTCGACGTAATCCTTGGACTTGAGAACCGCATCGTATTCAACATCGTCGACGTAGCTAAGAAGATCTGCAAACCTTCGCAGGCAATTATCAAGTCGAAGAAGTCTAACAACCTCTACCTCCTCCCCGCTTCCCAGACGGACGACAAGGACGTAATCGATGAGGCTGAGGTTCGCTACGTACTTGAGCAGTTCAAGCGCGAGTTCCACTACATCCTGATCGACTCCCCAGCGGGCATCGAGCAGGGTTTCCGCAACGCATGTGCGGGAGCTGATTCGGCCATCGTGGTTACAACCCCAGAGGTTTCCGCCATCCGAGATGCTGACCGCGTTGTAGGACTCCTATCCTCTAAGGGCATCGAGGCTCGCCTCATCATCAACCGAATCGACTTCGAGATGGTTCGACGTGGCGACATGCTCTCAGTGAAGGATGTCCAAGATATCCTGGGCGTTGAGATACTTGGAGTGATTGAGCGCGACGAGCAGATCATCGTAGCGGCAAACTGCGGTGAGCCGGTCGTGTACAACCCTAAGTCCAAGGCAGGACAGGCATTTACGCGTATCGCGGGTCGGGTGTGTGGTGAGCAGATCGCTATTCCGTCCTTCGACAACGGTTCAATCTGGACCCGCCTCACCAAGCGCCTCGGAGTGGGCCAGTAAGAGCAGGGTCGATAGTTTTAGTATGTACGGACGTTGGCGTTCCAGTTAATGTCAAGAGTTAGGTAGTAATTGCTGAGGGAGTTAAAAAAGTGTTAAGCGCGCTCAGAAAGATGCTCTTTGGCGAGAGCAATGAAAGCAAAGATGTAGCCAAGAGCAGACTACATTTCGTATTGGTCCAAGACCGCACCGGTCTAACCAACGAGGAGATGGCCGGTTTCCGTGAGGAGATGGTCAAAGTGATTGAGAAGTACTTCGTAATCGACAAAGAAGGCTTCGACATCAAGTATCACCGCTTGGCTGATACAACGACTCTCCTTATCAACTCCCCTGTTATCGTTCGTCGCGCAGGCTCACTCGGCTCGACGACACGTTCAGCAGCGAATGAAGCTGATACGGCAGACGCAGTTGCTTCGAACATCTAAGCAACTCTCCGTTGTGGAGAACGAGAGGCCGGCAGCCCCTTTGGGGCGCCGGCTTTTTTGTTGCCGAGCACGTGCAAGGGACGCTCTATCACAAGCATGCTAAGGCCCCAAACTACCCACCCTTACCTATCCTCAAGGCTTATCCAATGA
>JBIIYC010000240.1:0-3432 GCA_044347025.1 Bdellovibrionota bacterium | reverse complement strand
GACACTCCCCCAATGACCGAATCGCTGTTGGGCTGCGAGATTTTCCCGAATTTCAGGATACGCGCTTGGTCGGTGAGGTTCGACGATTGCACGACATCGCGAATCAATTCACGGCTATCGAAACTTTTGGCGTCACTCGCTGGGAGGGGATCTATATCGAAGTTCCGCGTGAGGACCTCACCACCCTTACATCGATGTATCCCGATGATGACAAAGAGGATCTGGACGCGTTACTCAGGGGCCAGTACCCAGAACCATCGTATCTCCTGGAGTTTTCCCTCGTCAGGGACGGCGATATTTTTTCGATTCGGTCAGAGTCCCCGTATTTCACTATACTCTTTGACTTTTCCAAGCAGGCCTTCCTCGTTCCACCCAGGGTAATCAAGCACGACCTCTCTGACGAATTCCGGACGGTTACGAGCGAAATTATTGCGGCTCTACAAAACGGTTTAGAAGAGGCACTGACCAACCCAGATGGATACCGCGCACGGGTACGGCAGAACCTCTCATATGAGAATCGGATCGGGCGAATTAAACGAGCCGATGCAGTTGAAGCGGGACTGATTAGACCTACCGCCTTGACTCCGGGGCAGGTGGCGCACTTTATGCACATTTCACCATCGTTAGCGGACAAACACCCGCTAGCACTCTCTCGCGACGATTACCTACAGGCGGTTCAGGTAGCACTGGGCGCTATTGGAAAGGCTCGCAAAGGCGACCCGCTCACGAAGAGCTACCGAGACAATGCGGATGGACGAGATGGCGGAATGTTACGGTTATCTCCACAGTTAAAGGATGATTTTTATCGTTGGCTCACCAGTCGCGATTGGCAGGGGCAACACCCCTTCGAGATAGTCCGGGGCTTTCACGGCCACACGGCGATCCGGTTGTATGCAACGCCACGTCAGGACGAAGAGAAGATCGAATTGACGTTGTGCGGCTCCTGGGAGGGCGTAGCTGACAGCACCGCCCGCATGGCACTAGCCCTTCACGAAGGCGGGATCCCGGTGACATTGTCTGATCTCGAATTCCACAAAGCTCGCCTTTCATGTGAGGACTGGCTCGTTGTTTCACGCGCCTCTGGTTTCAACGGAGAGGATTGGCAGGACGTTGTGTTTGATAACTTTACCGGTATCGTTGGAGCACAGATATCGTATTGGGAGCTGGCCGAGCATCCCTCGGCGTTACAGCGGGTGACGTGGAAGGACCCAGTCATTATTCAGCCGTTGGGACTGGGCCTGTAGGGGGGCTACTGTCTGACTCTGTGGGGCTGTAGGGGGGCTGTGGGGCTGTAGGGGGGCTACTTTTTCTCATCACCCTGACAACATATCTCCTCGTTTCTCCGAATACCCTCTCATGGGAACGAAGATGAAATACCACCCTCACGGGAGCGTTTTGTTTTGCACCTTTAGCCTCGAGGAGGGATTGCTGCTTCTTGCCAATCCACTCTGTCAGGCTATCGTCAAGACCTGCCTGGCCCGAGCGTGCGAGATGTACCCTGTCCGGATCAGCCACATTATTGTGGAGGCTACCCACATACACCTCGTTCTTGTGGTGATTGATCCCGACCACGTGGAGGAGTTCTTCCGTCATTTCAAAACGGACTCAGCGCACATGCTCAACGGACTGCTCGGCCGAAACAAACGCACCGTCTGGTGCGAAGGATACGATAGTCCGGTCGTACTCACCCCCAAGAGAGCACTCATCGCGATAGCCTACCTCTATGCCAATCCAGCCAAGGACAACTTAGAAACCTCGATCGACAGGTATCCTGGGTTCTCCTCCTGGAAGATGTTTCAATCAGGCGAACATACCCGTCATTGGAAGCGGTTGCGGCGTCCGCACTTTACCCCTATTACGCGAGATGCCAACAACCTGAGAGGCTACACCAAGCGTGCGGAGGAGATTCTAGCCTCATCCAAGGAAGTTCAGACATTTACGCTTGAGCCGAACGCCTGGTTAGAGGCGTTCGGCTATCACTCTCCCGAGGAACAGCAGCGGGTTAACAAACATCTCGTCGCCCGCATTCGATTGCTTGAGCAACGCGCCGAGACCAACAGAGTGCGGGAGAAGAAGCGTGTACTCGGTAGGGAGCGACTTCTCGCCCAGGTCCTCGATACTACCTACCGCCCCAGGCGAAAGGGGCGGCGTATGTGGTGTCTCTCTGAACGACGCAGTGTGCGTGTAGAGTTTATCAGATTTTTCAAAGCGCTCATGCAGAAGGCAAGAGCGGTTCGAGAGCGGTGGAAGCAGGGGGATGTTACGGTTCCGTATCCCCCAGGCTTGTATCCACCATCGATGCCGAAGCTCGCCAATATGCTTGGTCGCTAGTTTTCTCTATCTAGGATCTTTGCGTTCTCCGATTCGCAGGGCATTGGTGTATCTAGAGTTCAGTTTCATGCCCGATATCTCACCGTACTAGGGTCAGTCATGCGCGGATTTCCGTGCTCGATAGGGAGCGGCTTTTCTGCTCATGTGGGCGGTAGCCCGGCTACAGAGACAGGCCATGTGGGCGGTAGCCCCGCTACAGAGACAACCATGCTAGTATACCCTGGTTCCGGCGTTACTACTTTTTCACCGAGACCTGCCTCGCGCCCACAGCAACGTTGTTCGCTCGTGCAGACTCACTCGTACCAGGACTATCGGAGACAACACCTATAATCCAGAACTTTCCTGTCGGTATCTTGCTCGTTACCTTGGACGAAACTTTAATGGCGGCGTTCTGGCTCGCGCCGGGATTCATCGCGCTAACGGTCGCGCTACCAAGTCGCACATCACTCCTAGGATTTAAGACCTTGGCCCGAGCGAGATACCACGTCACCGTCTCTGCATTTGATCGTGCTGTGCCAATATTCACAGCCCTTCCCGCAAAACTCCACGCTTGCCCCCTTTTGAGCGTTGCGGCTGCAGACGACACGCTTCCCATTGAAAGATCTGACACTGCTGGGATCGGCTTGGGTGTTGGGGGCACTGCCCCAAGCGTAGGCTCACACGTTCCATTGCGACGGCTCGTTAATGCGGCATTACTTGGGCACTGGTCTACACAGTCGGCCGCACCATCACCATCACTATCGGAGTCAGCAGATCCACACCCGCAGATTCCTGGAAGGGTCTTCTTTCCATCCTGTGCGCATTGGTCTACACAATCAGCGGTGCCATCGTTATCCGAGTCCTGATCCGATACGCCACACCCACAGACCCCTGCTACTAATTTTGCTTTATCGCTTGGACAGCTATCGTTAACATCCGGGGTACCATCGCCATCGGTATCCTTGTCGGAATTACCACACCCAGTGATACCGGGGCTCGTCTTGTGGGCATCCTGTGGACAGTCGTCTTTGCAATCTACAACCGCGTCGCCATCTGAGTCCGCATCGGATTTGCCGCAGCCGCATACACCAGGCTCCTGCTTTTTCGGATCCCAGATACACT
>JBIIYC010000129.1:0-7562 GCA_044347025.1 Bdellovibrionota bacterium | reverse complement strand
GAGACGATCATCCTCCGCGCTCGTCGAGTGGTTAAATTCAAACCGAGTCAGCTCCTTCGTCGAGCTATCAACGGCGAGACGATCTCTGATGACGAGATCGATAAGGAGTACTAAGAGCCGCTAAAGCTATTAGTAATGAAGCCCCCGGGCGGAGTCACCCTCCTCCCGGGGGCTTCTGCGTTTCATCGCCTTATCCGAACTCCCCAAAAAATTCACGGTGACATTTGACGTCCCCCCACAACCCGGGGTTTAATCACGGACCATATGACAGACACAAATACAAACATCCGAGTTATTCCCGTTAAGACCAAAGGCTTTATTTCTATCAACAGCCACCCAACTGGCTGTGCCTCGCAAGTGACTGAGTGGTCAGAGCGGGCAAAGTCAAAGCCGACGATTGCTGGATTGGGCAACAGCCCCAAGGCACTCATTCTGGGCGGAACAACAGGATACGGACTCGCAACTCGAGTTGTCATTGCCGACAACCTCAATGGCTCCACTATCTCCGTTGGATTCGATGCCGCTCCAACAGAGTCACGTCCCGGCACTGCAGGTTGGTACAATACCTATGCGTTCCATCAACGTCACAAAGGCAGCGACAAGCACTTCAGCATCAACGGTGATGCGTTCGCGCAAGAGACCCGTGAGCAGGTTGTCGCACTGATCAAAGAGAAGTTCGGCAAGATCGGTGTATTCGTGTACAGCATCGCCGCGCCACGGCGAAAAGACCCTGCAACCGGCACCGTGTTCAGTTCTGTTTTGAAGCCAGTGGGCGCCCCCTACTCCGGACTTACCGTCGAGCTGGATGGCGGAAAGCTCTCGATGGCTAGCCTACAGCCAGCCACTGAAGAGGAGATCGCGAACACGACCAAAGTAATGGGTGGTGAGGACCTCGTCTTGTGGATCGACTATCTCAAATCACAGGGAGTAGTTGAGGATGACCTCAAGGTTGTAGCGTACACCTACGAGGGACCGGAGCTCAGCTGGCCGGTTTACAAGGATGGAACTATCGGCAAGGCCAAGGATGATGTGAAGGCAAAGTGCGTTACTATTAACGCAGATCTCGCTAAGACTGGCGGTCTTGCTCGGGTCGCATACCTTCAGGCAACAGTAACTCAGGCGAGCCTCGCAATCCCGACCGTTCCGCTCTACGTTGCGGTTTACTCAAAGATCATGAAAGAGCAGGGCTTGTTCGAGGACAATCTCGACCACATCTACCGCATGCTTGAGATCTTGGGTAAGGACAAACCATCGGCAACAGCGGATGTGTCGTTGCGAGTCGATGACCGCGAGCTCCACGAGAAGATCCAGAGCGTTGTGCGTGAGCGTATGAAGCCACTGCAGGCTGGAACCGTTCTCGATGACACGCATTTCTCCGCGTTGCGCGGCGCGTTCTTGAATCTCTTCGGATTTGAGATCCCGGGAATCGATTATACGGCACCTGTCGATACTCTCTTCGGTAAGGAGTGGGTAGCGTAAAGGCGACGGCTCTGCGGAGCCTCCGCGTTAGCTAACGACATCTTCGCGCGCCCTATCTTCTAGGAGGGTGGTGCAAACCTTTACCCGTTAACTATCGCGTGACCGATACGTGCAGCCTGGATGCGAATCTCTCGCGCAGCCGTCGTTTCCCACAGTTCGCCACGACGAAGCGACCCGAGGGTGTAGATCGCCGGGGAGCTTTCGCGTTGCACACTTGTGAGGCGCCCTGAATCATCACAACGAAACCCCATTCGCAATGCATCGGTTTCTCCGAGCCCCATATCGAGAATACTCTGCACTAATGGATTTCGCGCTCGTAGGAGATCGGTCCACAAACCTCGACAGTCAAAAACAGAGTCAAACCGCTCTTCGAATGCCCTGCCGCCATGCGATGATACGAGAACAAGATCGGCAGCATCACGGTATATCGATCGAAAATGTCGTCGAGAAACCGTTAATCGACGCGATTTCATTAGGGCTTGAAGCACGCCCCAACTCTCGCGTGGAATTCGATGACGATGAATATCCCAATACGGTCGGAGGTGACGCACAAAACGCCTCTTCTCTGCCTCAGGAAGCTGTCGCCACATACGTTGCGTCTCACCTCTCAAGCTATCCAGCAGCATGCGCCAGTCAGCTCCTCTCCTCACCGCACCTCGAAATGCTCGAAGCATTGCTCGCACAGAACTACAACCACACAACAGTTCCTGCGCTGACGCATCAACACCACCGTGAATCGGGGGCTCGTGCGAGTGCGGAAAAAGGCCCCGTCGCGAAATAACGGAGTACTCTCCCGCATACCCTCGACTCTCAAGGTCAAGGATTACATCTACCGCACTAAGGCTCGATCCAATGATCGCCACTCGTCGTGAGGTGCTCGCAAGAGCAAGATCCTCACTACGCCACGGATGCGAGAACGGTGGAGCAACCACCTCATCCCCTAGTGAATTACCGAGGGCAATAACAACATTCGGTGCTGTGGCAAACGGCTGCCCGCCTACCAATACACTAGCCAGACGCCCATCAAACTGAATGCCATCAACCGCCACCGACGCTCGAATAAGCGACACGCGTCCTTGCGACGCCACGTTCGCTACAAGCGAGGCGAGGTACCCACGGTATACTGACCTCGGAACGAAGGAATCCGCCGACCAAGCCCCACCGTACTCGCGTAGCCATTCAAAAAAATCACCGGGGACATCCTCATCGATCCCCATCTTTGCCGCCGGGACGTTAAGTATCTGCGCATCAGAAGACGTGGAATATGCAAGACCACCGATGTCTCCACGTTGCTCAAGGAGAAGGCAGGTCAATCGCCGAGCAGAGGCGTTTGCCTGCTTTGCGATGTGGTGCAAAACGGCGACCCCACTCAGGCCGCCACCAACGATAATGACATCTACGAGCTGCTGCATGCCTTTCCTCCTAGAACGCGTACTAAAAACTGCTCATCGCAGTTTCGAGTGGGTAGCTTTGGTCGCCTCTGGCCCTGCTCGTACTGGTGAACGTACTAGCAGCCATGCGTACGTGGAGGCTTGAGAAAGAATATCGCGTGAAACCCATGGGAGATAGATTCTGGGCACAAGACTCTCTCGGCGGGAAGTCTCTTTTTGCCGACCGGCTCGTTACGTGACTCAAAGACAATTCGTACGGCTCGGGTGCGTTTCACCTGCACGAGCAGGTACACATGGCAGCGCATTATTCAGCCGTACGAGCGACAGTTACGCTAAAAATCGTATATGATGATATGGGAGATAATCGAGAAAATGGAAGCGGGGGTGGGATTTGAACCCACGACCTCCAGGTTATGAGCCTGACGAGCTAACCGGGCTGCTCTACCCCGCAACAAGAAGCATGTTGTTCGAATTCAGAGATTTACATCCGTATCGCCAACATTCAGCACTATACACACGCGGCCTCTCACGTGCAAGCAAGCTGGGCCGAAATAACGGCGAAAACGGGCTAAAAAGCACTACCGGCGACGCCGACGTACCTGACTTCGCCCCTGACGGCCCTCAGAGCTTCGAGAACGACCCGGGCGTGGCCCCTGTTTCCGACGCTCTCGCCCCTCACCACTACGCTCTGACGTGCGCGAGAATCGCTCCTCACGCCCAACACGAGCACGATCGCCACTGCGACGCTCTCTTCTATCATCGCCACCACGCTCTCGGCGCCCTTCTCGGCGGTCGCCGCGTGTCTCGTTGAAACGTCCCCCGCGAGGCTCTCGTCGACCATCACTGCGTGGCTCACGTTTATCTGCGTGGCGTTCCCGGCGCTCCTCACGCCGCTCTTCACGCCGCTCCTCCGCCGACTCCTTCTCGTAGGTCATCACCTTACGGCGAGCTTGAATGTACTCGTCGAGTGTTAACACCCGAATCTGACCTGGCTGAAGGCGGCCCAACTTGAACGGACCGTACACAACTCGCTTGAGTTTCATGACGGGATGGCCCAGTTTCTCGAAAAGCCGTCGCACGACTCGATTTCTTCCCTCCTGGATCCGCACCTCGATCCAGGTAGACTTTTCATCGCCGCGCATTAATGCTGCGTGGGCTTGGACCATTCCATCGGAGAGCCTTACTCCCCTTCGAACTTTCTGAAGAAGCTCCTCACTCACAGAGCCCTCAACCCTCACTTGATAGACTCGTTCGAAACCGTAGCGCGGATGCATGAGACGCTCAGCAATCTCACCATCGTTGGTGAGCACCATCAGGCCCGACGAGTCCCAATCGAGGCGACCAACTGGAAAGTACGACTGGTAGTGTTTGGTTAGGTAATCAGCAACGGTCGGACGACCCTCAGGGTCACTCAAGGTGGACATGACACGCTTAGGCTTGTGCAGCAGCATGATTCCTTTCGGAGCAGCGTGCACTGGACGGCGATTCACCTCAACTTTATCGACGTCGGGATCGACCTTTGAGCCGAGCTCCATCACGACTTTGCCATTGATACGGACCCGGCCCTCGATGATGAAGCGCTCCATCTTGCGGCGCGAACCGATGCCACACTCTGCCAAAAATTTCTGTAAACGGACCTCTGCCATACACGTACCTCATAGGTGCACCCGCGCATCTCGCGCGTCGGCGCCTCTGTATTATCGGTGATACCTCGGTGATACTGGAGTATCTACTTATTGTACTGCGACCTGCGCCGCTTCTTCTGCCGAAGCCTCGGTCGAAGCGCTGTCTACGCTCTCCTCGCCCTCGTCATCCGAGGATTCCTGAGCCTCGCCCGGCTCCTTCACGAGCGCCTTCAGATCATTGATCGATGGCAACGCCGAAAGGGATGATAAACCAAATACCTGCAGGAACTCCTCGGTTGTTCCATACAGTGCAGGCTGACCCACCGAAGCTGCGTATCCTAGTATCTTTATGAGCTTGCGTTCAAGCAGGGTCTTAATAGTCGGTGCTACGTCTACGCTCCGAATCTTATCGATTTCGCTCTTAACGACCGGTTGCTGATAGGCGATGACAGCCAGTGTTTCAAGAGCCGCCTGCGAAAGTTTGCGCGGCTTTACCGCCATAAGCTGACGAACATACTCAGCAAATACGGCCTTTGTACGAAGCTGAAGCTTCTCAGCAACCACAACCAGCTCTATTCCGCGCGTCTCTACGGCAAGGGCCGCTTGGAGCTTGTCAGCCAACGCTAGGATCTCTCCCTTGGTGCCACCAAGGATATCCTGGATTCGAGAGATTGAGAGTGGATCCCCACTAGCAAGCAGCAGCGCCTCAAGGAGCGCCACCTTTTCAGTCTCACTGAGCCGAGGAGTGGTCTGCTCTGCGGTCTCTGCGCTCTCAGCACCGTCAGCTTTGGGAGCCTCCACGGACTGAGCTTCTATTACCTGAGCTTCTGCTGGCTGCGCTGCTGTCGGCTGAGCTTGCTCAGTTGTCGTTTCAGCTGCTGTTTGGGCCGCTTCAACCACTGCAGCCCCCTCTTCGGATTGAATATCGTGTTGTTCAGTCATCTCTACACCCTGTCTGTACAATCTTACGCAGCTTCGACCTGCAGCTCATCTACGTTTTCGGCGACACTCGCAGTAGCCTCAGTAACATCTGATAGCCTAATTGCGATCTCACTACGCGGCCCATCTTGAGAGACCGTAATCATCCTGCGCTTACACAGCTCCAAGAGCGCGATAAAAATTCCGATCGCTTTGCCGCGATCGGCTTTCTCTCCGAGGATCTGCGAGAAGGTCGAAATACCCCCGACAGCGCGAATTGAATCGACCACCAACCGCATCCGTTCAACAACGGATACGGAATCAACAGTGATTGAGAACACGCGCGCCTTCTCCCCAAGTTTAGTGAGAACGGCTTGGAACGCTTGAACAAGAAGCTCCGACTGATGGTCAGCGAGCGGAATGAGCGCTGGATCAATCTTTGTTCCTTTGGATGGCGCCGCAAAGACCTCACTACCAAGCGTGGGACGGTTCCCGAGATCCCCTGCCGCGGCACGAAATGCCTCAAGCTCCCGCAACCGACGGATGAGCTCCTCATGGGGATCCACGAGGGAACCAGTTTCGTCCACCACAAGCTCAACCGGATCATTTAAGAGCACACTCGCTTTCACTGAGAGCAGAGTCGCAGCGATAACCAGATATTCAGCGGCTACCTCTACATCGTAGTATCGGAGATTCTTAATACACTCAAGGTACTGGCTCGTAACCTCGGCAAGGGAGACCTTCTCAATCGGCAATTCACGCTTCTTTACAAGGTGAAGCAAGAGGTCAAGCGGACCATCGAAAAGCTCGAGCTTAACCTCAAAGAACCGTGAAAACTGCTCGGGTGTGGACATAGTAATCCTATACCGTTTCTAGTGCGGCGCTTCAATCGCACGGGGCGATGAAAAGGGCCCTTTGGGTGTACCGATCCGCTTACCACCCTCGCGGCAAGCTTTGTTTAAGTTACTTTAAGGAGATGCTTTTGTCTATGCTGGTTCGCCACCGTATGGAGAAGAACTGCGGTGGCTTGCGAGACGTTCAACGACGAGATCTCTCCTAGCATCGAGATGTAGACCCGAAAATCGAGGGTCTTCTCGATTAGGTGCTGCACCCCCTCCCCCTCGGACCCCATTACCAGCACTACCTTTTCCGGAAAATCGAAATTTTCGACGGCGATAGCATCGGGAGCCACCATCGCACCTACCGACCACGCCCCGGCCGCCTTGAGCTTCTCAAGCGCCATGTGAAGATTTGCAACTGGGCAGAGCGGCACCAGCTCACTCGCCCCCACACTCACCTTTGCAACGACGGGCCCCAGCGGAGCAGCGCGATTCTTCGACCACACCACGGCGGAGACCCGATAACATTCAGCCGCCCGGAGGATCGCTCCAAAATTCTGGGGGTCCAGAACTCCATCCAGGGCAAGGATCCGTATACTGGGTCGCTCCTGGACCATCTCCACTAACTCATCGAATTCAACGAAACGCCGTGGTTTCACCCGCGCCACAACCCCTTGGTGCGAATCTGACTGCACCATCGAATCGAGATCTCGACGACTCACCTCTCGAACCGGAATACGCAACGCCAGCACCTGCTCTTGCAACGATTGCTTTCGGTCCCCTCGTCCTCCTCCGACCTCTCGCCCCTCCGAAAAGAACACCTCAAGCAAACGCCCCGAGTCGTGTCGGATTAGCTCCTGAACACAATTCCGGCCCATCACGAGATCCCCCGATACAACAGGTGCGCGAGGCGTGCTCCGCTCAACACTACGCTCGTGCCGGTGGGGCGGTTGCTTTGAATGGTGCGGGCGAGCGTTTCGGCGTGACATACAGAATTAAGCCAGGGATTCGATACACCTCCGTACAGCACCGGAGAGTGGCGTGCGCGACTATCTCCGGTGGCTGACGTGTTAGATAGGCGGGGAGCTTACAACACCACGTGGCATAGGCCAACGCTCGCTCGACGGTGATTTCACCGCCGTGCTAGCAGGGTGGTGAAAAGGGGTTCCGTCGTGAGCATTTAGAGAGTTTTGACGAAACAAGGCGGAGATGACGAAAAAACCGGAGGCGTATCCGCTGAGATACGTTGAGGATTTTTTCGGCGGCTCCAACGAAGTTGCAGTCAAACTATCGAAATGCGCAACAGGAAG
>JBIIYC010000021.1:0-24444 GCA_044347025.1 Bdellovibrionota bacterium | reverse complement strand
GCCCGACACACTCCCTGAGGCGGCTACCTCGACCATACTCGAAACCTCAACATCTCCGGTAACCGAGCCTCGAACATCTAGGACTTGAGTCCGCACGGCAGCACCCAATGACCCCCCAGATAGCACCGAAACCTGAGGGGATTCGATTCGCCCACTCGAAAAATCGCCGCGAATGGCTATCGGGCGGGAGGTAAGAACCGCGCCTGACACACGACATGAGCTCGGCACTATGTATGCCCGCACCCCGTGAGCGCCAAGCGCTTTCGTTTGAGTTCCCTCCAGAACCGGCAAATCTCTGTTTTCCACCTGAATGCGCGGCGATGCGACTGGCTCAACGACATGATCCACCTCCCGGTCAACCGCGCTGTCGTACTTCGATGATGGGGACTTGGCTTTCCAGAACATACCGTCAGGATGTACCCCAGTTACCTTCCTGCATCAAGAGCAAACATGATTTCGGGGGTTGTTCAACTCGCTGATTTCAGTCACATTGAGACTCTGAGCATACGTAGCGGCTTCCCAAACTTTTTGACTTCAAACCCATATCCCCAAGCCTGTGCTGCAGGGAAACTGAGCGAGACACAACCGAGCCCCCCGAGGTTGGTAGGCATGAGGGATATCTTTGACGTCAGCGATCTTTTTGATCGGAAAAGTTTAGAATGGGCGCTTAGATAGAGCTTTTCTGGCATCATAGTATGTGGGGTTCGGTCGTCTGCGCCCCCTCCTGTGAAGTAGCCTATGGGCGTCTCAGGGATGGCTTCGATTTTAGTGAGATTTCGTCACAATGGTGCTGGGCAGAACAAACCGCCAATCTTCTCCTCAAGTCCGAACAAGCCGTACATCGAAGTCCTATTCGCGCACCTCTCTGTTAGCAGCCATCGCTATTAGCACCGCACTCAGCGTGCACCATTCAGTTGACTTTGCATTCGCGGCTGACGCCCCGTCCGCAAACTCCCTTGCGGTCGAACCGGATGATATCAGCAACGAGAGAGACCTCATTCGAAATATGGCTCGCCAGGAGCCCGAGCTTCTCGCTCTTGAGAACCGAGATCGGCTCTCGGGGAGAACCTACCCCGCACCACAGCTTGAGGTGATCGGCGTAAACACATCTCCAAACGGGCAGTTGCGCCTTTCCAAACGCCCATCCCTAACGGGCCGCATCGGGGATAAGTTCGCGAGCGCGACTCCCAACAACAACTACATATTCTACACAATCGACCCCGATCTTCAGAGTTATGTCTCGTCGGTGGTAGATCGAGCATCCGCAAATCACGTTGCGGTGGTTGCGATGAACCCGAAGACCGGGGCGATCTTGGCCATAGCCGGCAAATCCCCAACCATTCCAGACATCGAGTACCACGCTGGGTTTCCGGCTGCATCTCTCTTCAAAGTAGTGACTGCGGCTGCGGCCGTAGAACAGGCCGGAATTGATACAAACTCGCTAATCCCCTTCCGCGGCGGGACGTACACGCTGAACCAGCATAATTACCTTCCAAATCCACGGGCCGACAGAAAGATCATGACTGTTGGCGAGGCACTCGGCCGCTCATGTAATCCGGTTTTCGGGCATATCGGCCTAAAATACCTCGACGGCTCCATCCTCACTCAATACGCTAATA
The DNA here is from genome assembly GCA_044347025.1 of Bdellovibrionota bacterium. Lineage (GTDB taxonomy): Bacteria > Bdellovibrionota_C > UBA2361 > UBA2361 > OMII01 > OMII01. The sequence continues at coordinate 22,825 of JBIIYC010000021.1, read as the reverse complement.
GATTCGGATTCAATCAATCGCTCGACTTCGAGGCCCCACTACCACTCAGCTCAGCTTCAATTCCTCACAACGATTCTTTCGAGTTCAGCCGAACCGCTGCGGGGTTTGGCGAGGTCCGTATCAGCCCAGTCCACGCCGCGGCGCTTGTTTCCGGCATAGCAAACGGAGGAATCCTTCCGAAGCCGCAGATCGTAGATCGCATCGTAAATAGCGATGGAGTGGTGATAGAAAAGCCTCAGCCCGAGATGTTGCAGCGGATCGTCCAGCCAGAGACTGCGCAGTCCGTAATGGAGATGATGCGCCATACAACTACAATCGGGACATCGCGACGTGAGTTTATGCGGGGCAATCGCGCTACGCTTGGAGACATCGACGTTGCTGCTAAGACCGGAACTCTTTCTGGAACCAACCCAGTCGGGCTCAATAACTGGTTCATCGCAGCAGCTCCAATCAGCAACCCCGAGCTAGCGCTGGCGGTAATTACGGTAGATGCACAGCACTCCTCGAAGGCGTCCCACCTAGGGCGACTTGTGTTCCAACGCTACTTTAAGGTGGCCGATACGACTCCTGAGTTTACACGAACTTCATCGGCAGTTAGTCCAAAGCGCAGCAAGAAGAGCTCTAAGCACTCGCACAGCCGATTCACGAGCAAAAAGCCCTCGAAAAAGTCCCCCGCCAAACACGCCACCAGCAGGAAATCGAAAAAATCCACCTCCCGATAACCCGCTGGTACACGGTAGCTACGCTGCTGGTACACACTAGCAGAAGCCTGTGGCAGGCAGTAGTGAAACTCATCCCCCGCGGGATTCCTGCTATTTGTATGATTTGGCACGGATCTCAGGTTTGCGTGGCAGAAAAAGATATCGCCCCTCTTCGGAGCTGCGCGAACGACAGACTCCTGAACGGATATCCATTGAAGCGCCGGCGGATCTCTTCCTCAGAGCTTCGCCGCTTTCGGTTTGCTAGTTGATTATTGCCACGAACGTAAGAGAGCCGGACGACACCGCTGCGGGGGTATCCACGGAATGAACGTTCCCGGTGGCCAATCATCACAGCCACCCGCCTTCAGCGCCTGGTAACAGGCTCGACATTTGGTCACAATGGCCTGGATTACATGAATGATTTGAGGACGCAGAGTATCGTTACCGCAAATAACGAATATTCGGCGCTGCTTACTCTTCGGAATATGCGGTCTCAGATACTCTTGCTGTTTGAGCCTCTCGCGACCGAAAACACCACGACCAGAGTCTCGCCGTTCTTTTGCGTATGCAGCTTCACCCGCACGTACCTGTTCAATGACTCGCTGCCGGATCGCCTCAATTTTCGGCGCTTCCGTGATTCCGAAGAGCTTTAGCCACGCCAAGGGCTTGAGCACGAGGTCGCATGGAACCGCATAGCGTGATTCGCGAAGCGTGCGAGCAAACACTCGGTCGTTCGCCGAAGAGAGTCTGTTTCCGTGTGGTAGCGGGGGGAGGCGAGAAACTGGCGTCCAAACTGCTTTCTCAACGAATTCAGCATCAACAGACGCTTCGCAGTTCGTAAAGGCCCTCCAACTAGACAGCCCCGGATAGTCGTCGATGCTATTCACTAACCCGGCTTTAACCGGATTGAGAAAGATGTACACAAGACGGTTAATAGCGTCTTGCAGCTCAGCAACATATGCAACGCTCGGGCGACGTTCCCAAAGATGCAGCCATTTGCGTTTGGTAAGCTTTCGGACTGTATCTGTAATCTTTTTCTGATACTCCATGTAGAACTTTGCATGCAGTTCTGGGGCGTTGGCGATGCAATGCTGATGGGCGTGATTATTCATCTCCACGAAATTACATAGGGTTACCTTATTATCCCGCTGTGTTCGCGCTAGGATGCCAGCTACGAGCTGATTCGTTACCTCCGTGGGAGGTAGCGGCAATCCCTCTCGTGCCCTCGGAACCACCTCGTATAGCGTTCCCTCGAATATAACTCGATTCATTCGGCCCATACCTACAGTTCGTCGGCCTAAGAAAATAGTTGCGGGCCTCGAGGCCACGACTTGAGATAGGCGCATCGCTTCTACCATGCACCAGCTGGAGCGGGCACCAGCTGGAGCGGCACCAGCTGGAGCGCTCGGAGAGAACTCGTGAGACGACCCGCCGGCTTCTACCGTGTACCAGGGTGAGAACCAGGGTGAGATTAGTAGATGACTCCGCCCTTATCTCGATACATCGCCAGCACCTTGCAGGCCTCGTCCGCCAGGACTCCCTCTAGCACCTCGACGGCTTGGTCGCTTGGCTTCCGATTCCGCAGCAATCCTGCCCAATCGATCGGCACCGGCCCCTCGTCAAATCCCGTGATCTCCTCCGTCTGGCGCACGGATGCCCCGGTAATTACGCGCTTGAGCCCTGACCACCAGATATTGCCGAAGCACTGAATACAAGGCTGCGCACTGGTAACCAACTCAAGCGCCGGCAGCTGGTCGGCTCCAAGGTCATATCCTCCAACCACTTGCTGCGCGATCATAATCGCCACCGACTCGGCGTGCGCGAGCGAACAATTACTCGACTCAACAAGATTCACACCTGGGGCAATCAGCCTTCCACTATCCCTTTCGAATATCGCTGCGCCAAACGGCCCTCCCTGTCCGCGCTCAACATTATGGGCCGCGAGCGAGATCGCCACATGCATTCGCTCCTCAATGGTCTTATAGCAAGCGTTGGGCTTTGCGATACTGGCAACCCACGACGGAAGGGAGAGCGAAAAAGAGGGAAATGAACTCATGTACTATTCCGATGACAAAGGACCCTAGCAGGGTGGTGAAAAAGTGCTCCATCGTGAGCATTTTGAGAGTTTTGACGAAACACGGCGGCAACGGCGAGAAAATCGGAGGCGTATCCACTGAGATACGTTGAAGATTTCTCGGCGGCTCCATCGAAGTCGCAGTCAAACTATCGCAAGGCGGAAAAGGAAGACATTTTTTACCATCCAGCTTTCAGCCTGAAAGACGCACACAAAAGGGCCCGCAGTATACTACTCACCCTGGACAAACTCAAAGCCCTGCGGTTTTTTAGCCACTCCGAGCCCGATAATTGCAAACTAAAACTGCTCGCTCTGTTGCTTGCGCAGCTTCGCAAACACTTCAGCTCTCGTCTTGTTCACATTCTTGCCCGCGTTCGGTCTCCCGAGCTGTGTGGCATTGGTCTTCATCGTAGGAACTTCAAGCTTTGGTGCCACCTCAAGCGGCTCTAATACTATCGGCTCTTCGGCCTGCTTTGCACTTGCCAACCGCTCTACTTCGGCCTGGCCAATTCTAACCACGAGCTCTCGGTATTCCTTCTCAGAGATGCCAAGCGCAATCAACATACGTAGGAGCTTCTCTCGCTTGCCCTGCTCAAACGATCGCGTCATGAGCTGCTGAATGATTACAGCTCGTTCTCGAGTGGCTCTCTCACGACTCATCCGACCATTCCGCCGCTTCGACCGGGAACCCGACCCCATCTCTGCATCCCAGCTATCATCTTCGGGGTATGCATCCCCGGAATCAGAGGAGCTATCTACAACTTCCGCCCCATCAAGCACCGTGGAATTTTTCATACGCGGAGGCTCGATGACAGAGTTCTGTTCTGCTGCATAGATCCGCGACGCTGCGACAACCTGCAGATCCGACTCCTCGCCTTCGGTCGCGTTCTGCAGAGACTGCTGTTGCAAGGAACGCGTAACACCTTGCACCTGCGACTGTCCGCGAGCCGCTTCGCTCAGTCCACCACTTACACTTTTCGTTCCAAGCTCTTCTGAACCAATCTCAGCTATAATTGATACGGTCTGAGAGGTCTCCGCAATCTTTTTAGCGGCGACGCCCCGCCCTGCAGCGGTAGACGCTATGTGAGCCTTCTGCTGATTTCCTTCGCCGGCTATCTTCTGCTGGGCCCCCTGACTGTCAACGAGATTCAGCTGACCTTCAAGCACCTCGGCCTCAACAACGATCCCCTTCTCCCGGCGCTTCGTCGCCTGTTTCCTCACCTGCGTTTGTGCCGGGGGAATTATCTCCACATCTGTGGCAAGCACCACGTCCGCATGTCCTGCCGAAAGCCTCTTGGCCTCACCCAAGACCTGCTCCTGAGAGGCTACCCTTCGAGCCTGCTCTGCCAAATTCTCCCGTGTCACCTCTGCCGCACGCTCTGCAGCCCTCGCTACATCTGCCTCCGCCAACGTCTGCTGGAGAGCACGCGCCTCCGCACGCTTCTCAGCTAGGGCTAACGCCTGAGTCTGTGTTTGCACCTCGGCATTCGCCGAAGCTAGTGCAGCGGCCTGCGAATTTGCCTGCTGCACTGCCTGTTGGCGATACTGTGGCACCGACTCCACACGGGCCATCTTTCTCGCCGTCTGGTCTGCGAGGCTAGCCGAGTGCGCCTGTTGCTGCTGGTTCTGTACGCCCTCAGCTCGTGTATAGGCGTTGCCATTGCTGCTTCTATCCTCAAGTATCGGTCCATATGTCGGCCCCGGCTCTCGCGGCGGACGGTCTGATGGGGGTGGCTCTGTCGGCGGATTTCGAGGCCCCCTCGGATCCTGCGGTGGCTGCGGAACTGATGGAGCAGACGAACCCGCTAGGAGTGCGAGAATGAAGTCACGAAAGTTCCCCAGTAACGCATCGATATTGAAGAGGCTACTTGAGAGAGCATCATCGAGAAGCGATGGGGATCCGTTGCGGTTCGCATCGATAGTAACATCGGCACCACTTTGAGGCGTGAGCGCCAGAGGCTCTGATTGCGGCACAGTAGCCACAACTGGCGGCTGGGTCGGCACAACCTCTACTATCAACGGAGGTACGCTATCAGCTTCTGTCCTTCCTCTCGGCTCGCCCGGCACAGCAGTCATCTGTACAACGAGCGGAGCAACTCCCCCCAAGCCCCCCAGTCCACCATGAACAACAGGAATCGAGGCCTTCTCACCTCCATGAGGAGGCAATACCTTTGATACCGCCGCATGAGCCAGTGGCGCGAAAGGCAGAAGCCATCTTCCGTCAATGATTCGCATCCACTCAGCGCGCGCGAGCATTGGAGTTACCTCATGTAGGAACAGCACACCCTTCAGCTGCTGCTCCGCACGATGAAGAACGTCCCCTCCCACCTTCTCAAACGCCTTTTCCAGCCGGCCGGTAATTTTGGGAGCATGTCCCACTGCTACCGCGTGCCCCTCCTTGAAGATAGGAGCCTCAGCTGTTTTACCTAATCCTCCACGCCAATTCCCAGCACGTACCCACTTAACTTCATCCTTAATCGCTTGGCCGAACTTATTGCCGACTTTTCCAACCGCTTTTCCTAGCGCCTGACCACCGAGATATGTGAATGCACTGTCAATCGCGAACTCAATCACGAATTGCCGGAGAGCTTCTCCCACAGGGACTCCCCGCGCCACCATCAAACCCTTATCAACGGCATTCCAAACAGTGGCGATCTTGAGTGCCGCTACTACTCCCAACCCAGGGACAAAGCTCACACCTACGACTACAGCTGTCTTCACGACCGTAGCAATTAAATCAACCCGAGCATCAAGCTCTGCGAGCGCTTTTGCTTGAAGCTCACCGTTCGCTCGCCACTCGCGAAAATCACTCTTACGAACGATGGCCTGCTCGCGCGTGGCTTCACGTTGACGCAGCGAAGCTAGATCGTGGGTTCCACGGGACACCTCTAAACCGAGGTCTGAGCCCTCGAGAGTCGTCTTGAGAATAACCACTGCCCGAACTCGAAGGATCTCCTTTGAAGCCTCAATATCAGCGAGTGCGAGGCGATGTTGATTCACTAGATCGCTCTGACGTCCGATCATGTGGCTGTGCACATCCACTACGCGCTGAGCCTGACTTACCGTAGGTCCAAAAGACACACGACCATCTCTATCTCTCGTCGCCGCGGTATGAATCTGCCGTACGTTTGCAAGCACCTCATCGGAGCTCTTCACAAGAAGATCTCGACGGACGCGGAGCTGCTCAGCTTGTTCAAGCTGGAACTGCAGCTGCTCACGCTTCATCATGTATTCATTATATTGCTGTTCAGAGAGTCTTCGCTCCTGCGGCGCCTTGAGAAGATCCGCTACGACAAGTGCATCGCCTGCACCCAATGGACCGCCCACCGAGCGCATATATTGGACGATCGCCGGTCCCTTGCCCTCACTGTATGTAAAGGAGTTCGGAAATCCCTTAGCCCACCCTTCCAGCTCATTGACGAGCTTTTGCCGCTCCTCCGGTGTACTTACCGAATCAAGCCCCTTCCGCACCAAACTGAGATCGAATCCGCTTACGTGTACCTTATCAAGCCCCGCCTTTACTAACGCCACTCCGCGCTGAGCCGGATCCGAGCTGAGTGCGCCCGTCATCAAATCACCTGCACCGTGATAGAGCGAACTAGCATGTTCAACGATATCCGCACCGAACATAGCTCGGTAGAAAGCACGTCCCTCTGTCAATCCAGTTCCTGCACATGCTCCAACGAATGAAGCAGCGGCACCCGCTAGCTCCGCTGTTGTCTGTGCACCAGTTTGAAGCCCACTTCCAATAGCGATGATAGTCGCTTTGGTGGTGTCATTATGAACAACAGCGTTGTAGTACTCTCCCACGGCTCGGCCTGCAGGAGCTTGGGTGAGATCTCGCCACGCCTGCTTAATCTCCGGCTCTCTCTCGAAAAGCCCCTTCAGGGTTTCTTTCAGCGCCTGTTTGCTCTGCAATGCAACCATCGCACGAACCGCCAACTGCCCGTTACCAGTTCGAAGTCCCTGCGTAAGCTGCTCGACATCGTAGCCCGTAAGAGCGCCCCCACCCTGCAGAAGGGATGACATCTGTCGCGATCCCAACGCGACAGCGCCGCCGAAGGCCTCAAGATCCTTGCGAAGATCGCCCCGCAGCTCTGTACCCCCTGCACGCAGCGAAAAATGCTGAGCGTAGAACACCTCGAGCATGAGGGTTTCGTCCTGAGAGTAGTTGCCTGAACGGATACGTTCTGCCACTGCTACAGCCCGCGCGGACCTCGTCTGAGCCGGATCTGTCGAAGAAGTCGAACTCGGAGCATCAAATATCTCCACTAACCGGCTCGCTTCACGCGAAAGCTTGCCGGAAGGATCCAGCACTTCAACTTGAGCCGATGCCGTTACCGATTCCCGAAGGGCCTCAATCCGCGCCGGCTCCCCCAAACGCGCGATCATATCGGCCGAATAGCGTTTAAGTGACTTCGCACTTGTGTCCTGAAAGCTCCGCTCCAGAGCCTCTAACCTTCGCTCGATCTCGTTAACGCGATCGAAGCGACTCATCTGAATCATCACAGGCAGCGCGGCCAAAAGCATCGCTCGCTCCGTTGCCTGCTCCTTGATGCACCGACTAACATCTGCAGACATCTGCAATGGCTCTGCAAGGTCTCCTGCGAGCAACTCACGCATCGCCTCGGTGCGCGCGTGAATACCGTGCGGCACCACTTCTTTTGGAAAGAACTCCGCGAGGTCGCTGTCTTGTACCAAAGGCGAACGGCACAATACGGACAAAAGATACTGCGCGCGAATCGGACCGGCTGGAGGCGCCATCGCAATCAGACTCTGTCCGAGGGATACGCCCGAGATTCGTTGATACTCGGAAAGCACCTCAGACAGACGCTCCGTTGGAACATTTGCAAACATCGCTTCGAGCTCTTGAAGGGCCCGAGCCCCCGGAAGCAGCGAGAGTGCAATACGCACGTCCGGTCGCTCGCCGTCGACCTTGAGCGTACCAATGTGCGCCCAAACTTCCGCGGGACTTGATATGGCGGGTCGTTTAGACGCATCACTCATCGGTACGAGCTGCATCAATTCGGGTCGATCATACGACAACAGAAAAAGCTTGATACGCATCACCTCCTCGACACTTAGGCGTGCGAAGAGTTTCTCCATAAGAAGCTGATTCGTTGGCGACTTCGCCAACGCAGCAAGCTGCTTTCCGATCTCAGAATCGCGACCAACTACCGAACGGAGCGCATCGATAGCTTGCGAGGACGGATGAGCAGTAACATCTGTTGTGAGGCAGGCATGAATCCGTCCTACCATCTCCGCGCCGTTTTTTGCCCTCGTGGCTGCCTGAAGGTCGCGGGAAAGAAGGACAGTTGAACCACGCTCAGCAGCCGCATTCGAAAACGAAGACCCCACACCAAGCCTCAGATCTACCTGAGCAGCCAAGGCTTCAACACGCTTTGCACTTAGGTGCTTAAACGCCGCATTGAGCGGTTCCTTATCGTAAGAGAGAACGCCTAACGTCTCCAGTGTGGCGATGATGCCATCTACGGTTAGGCTCGGATGAATAGCCGCTTCGGCAGAGCCGAGGCTCGCCACGAGCTTGCTCTGTCCCTCTGTAGCAACGGTTTTTATGAATGAAACGATCGACTCCTCTCGCTTCTCCTGTATCTGCAGGTCCGCTTCGCACAACTCCTGGGCCCGCTTGAGACGAGCCGCCTCAATTGCTGCCTGACGGTATTCTGCGGAAGCTGTCCGATCAAACCAACCTAAGTGGGCGGCGATATCAGCCTCTAACGCCTGAATCCGTACCGACACCGTTGCATCCCCGTGCTCGCGCTCTGCTTGGAGCGAACCGAGCTCTGTAAATTTTTCGTTCCAATAGTCAGAGCCATTAAAGAACATGCCATCGCGTCTTTTTGCAGCGCCCTCTGCCTCAGTTTTGAGCTGCTCGCTCTTCTGCGACAACTTCGACTGCTCGGCTTGGCACTCAGCGACTCCGTTCTGCGCAGCCTGGGCTACGGCTGCGATATAGTCATTCACCGAGCCTAACGAGCTTGCAAGTGATTGAGCCGCGATTCGATATTGCGCCCCGCGAGCACGAGCCCCGGTGCCGCACGAGAGTTGAAACTCCTGTATTAGCTCAGATGCTCGCTGAGCCTGAGCAGTCCCATCCTTCAGGTGTAGCTGAATACGCACCTGCAGCGCACGCCACTCGATGCTATCCCGCTCTGCGCAGAGCGCCTCAAGCTTTGAACCCTGTGCATTCGATATTCGACCTGAGAGGCTCTCAAGATAGACCCGTGCTTCAGCACACGTGGTTGCAAATCGCTCCGCCGAGTATTCCGGAAAAATCCCCCTCGTGACGGCGTCGAACTGGGCAGCAACCTTCTCAACCTCTCCAAGCTGACCGCTCTGCGCGATCGTCCGCAGGCTTTTGAGTCGCTCATCGCCTTCAGAGATCTTGCTCATGTGGTCAGTGACCACAACCAGGAGCTCCTTGAGCTGCTCGCGTTGCGCAATCGTTGCTGGTTCATTTGAAGCACCAGTTGTCGCAACACCAAGCGCTACGAGCTTCTTCTGAAACTCATCTGGATTCGTTGTCGCTAGGATATCTTTCAGAGACGCGCGAGCCTGCTCCCAAGACGCGTCCTTTATACCAGGAAACAGCTGCGATACCGCTCGCACAACTTCAGTCCTAACATTCTCTGGCTCTACGCTCGCAAGACCCTGTGCTTTGAGCGCTGTGCCGAGATGTTTTAGACTCTCAACCTGCTGCCGTTCAAGTTGAGCGATAGCCGCCGTAGCGCGCATATTCTCCAGCTTGATCGATTCTAATGTGAGTGCCTGATCAGCTTTCGTAAAGGTAATAAACCGCTCGCGCTCACTCTTGGTAAAAAGCGTCACGTTCGGACCAAAGCATCGAGCGATGACCGCTTTTTGATCCGCTGCCGAAGTTTGACTCAACCGCATCAGGTCATGGGCCAAAGGTGCGCCGGTTCGCTGATCGAACGATTGAACTACCGCCGAGAACTTCTCGGCACCTAGCGCCTGTTTCAATCCCTCAATAAGCTGAACCCGCTCGACGACTGACTTCGTAGCCGCTAGTCGACTTTGCAGCAAAGCGGGGCCATCTTTACCCTGAAGATAGGTTGCAACTGCATCCGGGTTAGCGCGAGCTGCAACTACGACATCTTTGCCGATAGAAACAGCACCCTTCACCGAAGGGGTCGCACCCGAAGCCACCATCGGCTTCACATCGGGCACACTCGTGGATTTCGGCTCAGTAGCGAGAGCTACCAGAAGCTGCTTCTCAAGTGCTTGCGCGCTTATCTGGACATGGGCAAGCCCCTCACTTTTTGCCAGCTCTCCCGCGATCTGAGCTGCCAGCTTCGCGATAACGGCCGGGTCCTTCTTCGAGAAAGCGTTATCTTGGGTTACGGCATGATGAATAAGTGCGTGAATTGCCTGAGCCGCCTTCTCTCCTACAACGCCGGAGACCGCTTCCACAAAGGTCTTCGTGTTCCCCTCTGCTTCTTTGGCTTTTTTGCGCTTCTCCTCAGACAGACGAACCAACGCCTCGTGTAGTTCATCAATCTTACGCCGCAATTCCACTTCGGTTTCAGGAGAGGCTTTTATCACGGTGGTCAGCACACCCGACCAAGCTGCCAACGTTTGTTGATTCTGTTGCCTTGCTGCCGATAGCTGTTGAATCGCCTCCCCGGTCGCCGACTCAAGACCCGGGAGTTCGTTCTCCAAATCGTTCTGCTGATCCTTCTTGGTGTCAGTTTTTGTCCGCGACTCGGCCTGATTCGCTTGCGATGAAGCTAGTACAGGTATGCGTGAAGACTGTGTCATTGCGGTCAAACCTTGTAAGGGGAGAACGTGCTCCTGTCCCCTTATCCACAGATATGGCCGGTTTGCTTCTGTGCATAGCGTCCGCAACCCATTGGATTGACAATTGTTTTGTAATTTTTTTCAGCCAAACCGGACGTACTGGCCCCAATGGACGCCTTGCGGTGACAGATACGAGACTTTCGTAGGCCCCCGAGCCGCTATCCAGCCAAGGGGAAATAGAGGGAGATGTTGGTGCCCGCTTGGCGACGAGAGGCGACCGCAATTGTTCCCCCATGTTGCCTCATCACGGATTTTATCATGAGCATGCTGAGCCCCAGCCCACGCTCGAACTCCTTTGCCTTGGAGGCGGAGATTGTCTTGAAGATCGAGGTGCGTTGCTCTTCGTCGATACCATCTCCGTGGTCGATTATGCTTACCCGCGCATAGCTACCCGGCACAAGGTCAAGGTCTCTCGCTTTTTCATCAAGAGCGATTCGATCAACGTGAAAAAGTATAAAACGCTCGGGGAGCGCCTGCATCGACTCAAGAGAATTCTCGCACAGCTCAAGGAGCATCTGCACAACGGCAGAGTCAGCCATCTCAACTTCAAGATCTTCGGCACACACGAGCTCAAAGCTGCACTCACCACCGTGCGCACTGGCCACTAATTCGATCACAGCCTCGATACAAGAACGAAGCGATCGCTTGGTCATCGTCGTCTCGGCCGACTTTGCAATAGCCTCCAGTTTCTTCGAGATCGCCAATCCACGATGAGACGCCCTACGAATCAATTCAATGGAATCAGCTACCGTAGACGAGTGCCCATCAGAGCTCGTACGTTGCTCGATCAAAGTAGCACCACCCAGAATCGAGCCGAAAATAGCCGCATAATCCTTGTGCAAACCATCCGCCAACGAGGCCGCTGCTTGTAACACTGGGGCATCAACACCAGTGGAGCGCGCCGGAGCCGTTACAACCGAGACCGGCTGTTTCGGCTGTGCTGCGATCCAATTCGCAGCATCCATGAGGTCACTTGCGATGTGCGTTGGTGACACATCAAAAATCTTATCACTTCCGCCTCGGCCAGTTTGCACTAAGATCGTTCGCACACCTGCATCCTGACCAAGCTTTACATCGGAGGTCATATCCCCGATGACGAAGCTGTTGGCGAGATCGAGATTAAGCTCCTGCGCGCCGCGCTCTATGAAATATGTTTTTGGCTTCCTACACACACAACCATCAGCTTTTGAGTGCGGGCAGAAATAAATCTTGTCAAAAGAGCATCCCTCAGCTGATGCCAGCTTCATCATCTCACGGTTAACCGCGTAGAGATCCTCTTTCGAGAAATATCCGAGCCCTATGCCCGGCTGATTGGTAACTATTACGATCCGATATCCCAGCTCTTGGAGCTTCTTAATTGCCGCAAACGCACCAGAAATCGGGGCAAAGCCCTTCGGGTCGCTCAGATATTCAATGTGCTGGTTAATCGTTCCGTCCCGATCGAGGAATACTGCTGGGCGATGGTCATACGAAACGGCTGGCCCTTCCTGACTGATGAGAGCAGCCTGAATCTTGTCTATTACGCCCGTTGTTGACTTTCCATCGACAAAAGGAACCAGCGCGACCTGTCCCCCATGCGACTCAACGATCTGCTTTGATGACAGCTGCTCTGCCGAGTAGTCTCCGGCTTTAATGTACAGATCCGGTTTCAGCAGCTCCACGTTCGTGTTGTTGTTGCGCTCGCCAAATACAAACACACAATCTACCGCGGCGAGTCCAGCAATTACCTCAGACCGCTCCTGCTCGGCATTGATTGGACGGGAGCTGCCCTTGTTCGCTCTCACCGAACTATCCGAGTTAAGCCCAACAATAAGAACATCGACCAGACTCTTAGCCTGCTCCAAATACGCTACGTGGCCGGGGTGAAGGATATCAAATACGCCCGATGTAAAGCCGACTCGCTTGCCTTGAGCTCGGTACGCTCCTCGTCGTGCGACAGCCTCTTCCCTTGTAACTATTTTTGCCTTCATGCCTGTATATGGATTGCCTCAGCCCCCCAAATTTCACCCCATTATGGCACATATAGCAAGATAGGCACGTGCAGATAGAATCCCCTATTTTCCCAGGACCAATACCTGGGAATTTTCTGGGAATCTGCTAGTATTTGCAGCCCTACCGGATACCCCGAGGGGCTTTCATTCTACGAGGTTTAGTATGCTTACTGTTGGTGATACATTCCCTGAGTTTTCTCTCGACGCATGCGTCTCAATCAAGGGCGGCGAAGAGTTTAAAAAGATATCCTCCGCGACGCTCTCCGATAGCTGGAAGGTGATCTTTTTCTGGCCACTCGACTTTACCTTTGTCTGTCCGACTGAAATCAGCGCCTTCGGCGATCGAGCAGGCGATTTCGGATCTCGGAAGTGCCAGATTCTTGGATGCAGCACTGACTCAAAGTTTGTGCATCTTGCATGGCGTCGTGATCATCCGGCTCTCAAAACCCTTCCTTTTCCGATGCTAGCGGATCTGAAGCGAGAGTTGTCATCAGCTCTCGGAATTCTCCACAAGCAAGAAGGTGTGTGCCTGCGAGCAACTTTTATCGTCGATCCATCGAACACCATCCGATGGTCTGAGGTTAACGATCTGAACGTAGGTCGTAACGTTGATGAAGTTTTACGGGTGCTCGATGCTCTTCAAACTGAGAGGCTGACCCCATGCGGCTGGCAGCCAGGCGAGAAGACCCTGAATTAGCCTATTGTCGGCGCCTGTCGCATCGAGTTGAATGTGAGAGCTTCCGACAGCTCGTGCCAGGCGCCACACAATGTCTCCACTTGATACACTTGAAGATTTCCTCGCCCGTTCTCTGTTATCTCCAGCTGCGTACGCTCAATACCAAACAGGAGATGTCGGAAAAGAAGCCCTGCAAGAATTTACCAGAGAGATACGCGAGATATCCCACGCATATGTAGCCCACACCGTGGGCGCGCGTCTTTCCTCTCCGATCTCATCCATCAAAGCAGCAGAGGCCTACGCCCTCTATTATACGGCGATTAACGCGGCCAAAATCCTCCACCTTGTCCCACTTCTCCATCTCCCAGAGAACCTATCGGTGCTGGATATCGGATGCGGGCCTGGCACTGCGGGACTCGCGCTTCTTTCTGTCCTGCAGCAACGATTCAAACTCACCTGCGTTGAGACTTCACACGCCATGCGAGTAGTTGCGGAACGACTTCTCAACGCATGGCAGGTTCCCCATCCACTTGCACACTGCACGATGCTCTCCTCACTCCACGATAGCACTCAGGCGGATTACGATCTGATTATAGCCGCGAATGTCTTGGCGGAGCTCCATGAGCAAGAGGCCAACGTCCTCCTCGAGAAACTCGTGCAACGCATCCGGCCTAACGGATATCTGTTGCTTCTTGAACCAGGCCAGCAACGTCACACAAGGCGTCTGATGGCGATCCGCGATCACATACTCAGCGCTCACACCGACTTGGTGCCAACATTCCCCTGCTTGCGCAACGATCCGTGTCCTATGCTGCAAACTTCAGACACCGATTGGTGCCATGACACGCTGGAGTGGCAGCAGCCACGGCTGAACCGGCAGTTCGATGATCTCCTCTCTTTCAACAAACACCGAATTAAGTACTCCGGATTTGTATTTCAACGGGGAGGCACTCTACGCGAGGGAATGCGGGTTATCACCCCCCCAGAGAAGACACGGGCGGGAGTCGAAGCAACGCTGTGCGGAAGGGACCTCTACGGCGTTGTGCGTATTCGCAAGGGCAGCCGATCCGACTCGAACCGCCCCCTCGAAAAAGCCTCGGTGTTTGACCGCCTCCTGATGTCAAACCCGTGCATCGGCGACCTCCCGCCTGAGGCAACCTTTACGAAGTCCCAGCGCTAGCACTCAGCCGGGCCTCGCAAAAAACCCAACGATTCCAGCCGCCTAGAGGAACACGCGATACCCTCATGTAATATCCCAGAACTACCGATAGGTCAGATGGGATAAGACACGGTCCGCGCGGAGTGAGGGATGCCACAGAAACTGCAACTAAAATTACTCTCTAATTCTGGGGAACTCCTCAGCGTAGTTACCTGCCAAGCAGGGAAGATCTCCGTGCTGCGCGCATCAGTCCCAAGCGATCTCCGTCCATACCAGCGAGTGTTGAGCGGTTCATCGGGCAAAGAGAATATATTGGCCGTAGTCGATGGCACCGACTATCGTCCAGATGAACATACCGTGATCGGGTTCGGCGAGCCCTCCACAACGACAGGGCTCTCTGTGAAGGAGTTCCTCGCAAAATACGACGTCCCCGAGAACGCTATCGATTCACTGCTACTCTCGATCGGTCTGGAGAGCGTACTTGATAAAAAATGTTCCGAATTGAGCGCGGATCAGGAGGCTCGCTTGCGTCTCCTTGCAGCGACAACTGATCCTGAACGGATTGTAGTACTTAACGATCCCTTCGAGAACATCTCGGGTCAATGGAGGGAGCGTGCCGCAGATATACTGGCTACCTTTGCTCGGACTCGGAAAGCAGTCGTTATCATCCCAAGCCTCTCGTATCGCCCCGAGAGCTGGATCGATAATCAGAGCGTTGAACGCATCGAAGTAGGTCAAACATCGCAGCGCACCATCGGTTTTGGCTCCGCTGGCTCCGCACACAACGCATTCATAAATGAGATTAGAGACAGAGTCAGACAAGATGCTCAGAGTGCCGCCGCATCGCAGCACATTCCGCCTCAACCGGAGAACTCGCACAACAGACCCGCAGCAACTCTTTCTGCCGCTGCCATGGGCGCCCCTCTTGCCATGGGAGTAGATCCATCAGAAGCCGTAGCGACCCCTTCGAAATTGGCCGCTCTCACAAAAGTCGGTAGTCTCGTGGTCGGCGCCGGTGTGGGTGTGTGGGTTGCTTTTGCACTGGTGAATAGAGGCGCAAACGAATCCGCCCCCGCTCCAGCACCAACAAAGGCGAGGGTGGTCGATAGTCAGGCGGCAAACAAGGCTCCTGCTCAGCCCGTTCAGCCGCAACCTGCCGTTGCCGAACACGCAAGAGACGGAAGTGCTGCAACGGCCCCCCTTCAACCAGCTGCACTCAATAACCAAGGTACCTTGCACAGATCACCTGATTCACCACCACAGTTCGTTCTCGACCGCTACCCGGCACCGATTCGAATCGCCCTCGTGGAAACCGCCAAGGGAGTCGGTGGATACAAGGCTGGCCCATCACAACCCGCCGTTATCGCTGCACCAGCGAGCCACAATAACACGGGAGGGAACCTCTTCTCTCTGCTGGAAAAAGCCAGCGATGCAAAGCCAGGTGCTGGGCGCCCAGATGCTGCATTGCCAGCTTCGGATGAGCCGTATTCAGAACCCGCAGAGGCTGAGGCCGCATATCAAGAGCCTCGCGACATGACCGAAGAAGAGTCTCGTAGAGAGGCGATTCGCAATCGCTTCCTTGAGGC
This sequence comes from Bdellovibrionota bacterium, assembly GCA_044347025.1. Lineage (GTDB taxonomy): Bacteria > Bdellovibrionota_C > UBA2361 > UBA2361 > OMII01 > OMII01. Next base: position 6,799 of record JBIIYC010000021.1, on the reverse strand, counting down.
GATCAGAGCCGCCGCGGAGAAGCGCCAAACTGAGAACGAAGAATAGCTCCTTACGCTGATTCCTCAACGGCGCCGGCGCGAGCCCGGAACTCTCGGTGATGGGCAGAGATGATTTCAAACACCTCTTCAGGTGTGTCAACGATGTGAATGTTCGAGAAATCCTTCTCGCCTACGAGGCCCCGCGCCAGGGGCACCTGCTTCATCCAATCAATCACACCACTCCAGAACTCCTTTTCGAGCAATACGATCGGACGCGGAGTTGCATGCTTTACCTGAATTAGCTGCCAGACAAAAAAGAACTCCAACATCGTCCCGATCCCACCAGGTGTGCACACAACCGAGTGCGACAGGCGCATAAAATCATCGAGACGTGATGAAAATTTGTGGTGATGGCGCTTAATATCGATGTGGCGGTTTGGCTCTGGCTCGAACTCAAGTTGTATCGATAACCCGTATGATAAACTGCGCGTCTTCTTCTCCTCGCGACCGAGCCGGGCTCCCTTATTGGCAGCCTCCATGAGCCCCGGACCACCGCCGGTAAGCACATCGATTCCCTCCCATCCGAAGTACCGCGCAAGCTCAAACACCTCCGCATACTGCTTTGTGTCCTGTTTAATGCGCGCACTTCCGAAGATACACACGCGATAGAACCGATCCTCATCGAGCTTACGGAGCTCATTCTCAAGCACCATGGTGCGGTGGTAGAGCATTCGCAGACGCTCATCGAGGTGGCGTCGCAATTCACCGCGACGACCACGACGACCCCGCTCCAAACCGGGAATCGGTGGAGGGCCAGACTGTTTCTTTACCTGCTTCGGGGGCGTCTTCTTAGATTGAAATTTGCCAGGATTCTTTGACTTCAGATTCTTACTTTTATTTTTCGACATACTAGTTAAACCTTATACCACAACCAAGCACGGCAGGTCTTGCGAACCGAAAACGGCTCTGAACCCACGCGCTGCACCATGGTTTTTGTCATGCATACCGCAGACTTAGGACCCTTCACGCAAGGTCTCCTGGACACTTCTGGTCCAGGCATCCCAGCCAGAGGACGACGAACGCTCTCGCACCACCTCTTGTAGGACCTCCTTCGAATCCCCCGGGTGGGCCTCGCTAATCGCTTGAAGCGCAGCCTCAAGGAATCGCGCGGCTTTAATTGCATCAACAAAATGCTCAGGCAGGATAGGCGGGCATGGAGCCTTTGACGTTCGATGCTGTCCCCGCTCTAACGCCTTACGGAGCTCCGTGGTCGCCTGAAGCAACTCGCTTAGTTCGGCGTATCTAATTGGAGTCGTATTTAAGCGAGGGTTGTGATGCGGGTGAAAAAACCTGTACAGATCCATGACTATTTTCCAGGGGGTGCGTTGTCGGGTACTTTCGCTTCGACCACGAACCCAAACGGCTTTTGCATCACGCTACCGCCAAAGATCTCGATACGCAACTGATGTTATTGCAAGAAACAGAGCCTTATTCCGTTATTTACTCCACCTTCATCGGGCGGTAGATTGACGGGCGAATCTACTGAGGAACTACCACCATGCTCATATGCGGAGTTGATGAAGCCGGCCGAGGGCCCCTTGCAGGACCAGTTGTAGCGGCAGCAGTGGTATTCGAGGAAGGATTTGAAGATCCAAGAATCAAGGACTCAAAGAAACTTTCCGAGCAACAACGAGAGAAACTTTTCGAACATATAAAGGCGACAGCGAAATCGTGGTCAATCATCGCCGTGGGGCCTCGAAGAATTGAGGAGCTGAATATCCTGCAGGCCACCAAGTTGGCGATGAAGCTTGCGGTTGAGCGGATCCAGGCAGACCTCGTTCTTATCGACGGCAACCAACCGATCGTATGTCGCCTTCCACAGAAAACAGTAATCGGCGGCGATCGGCTTCATGTGCAGATCTCCGCTGCATCGATCTTGGCGAAGGTATGGCGGGATCGGCTCATGAAGGATTTAGCCCAACGATATCCAGGGTACAGCTTTGAGAAGCATGCGGGATACCCCACCCCCGCTCACAAGGCCGCGATCCTCCAATTAGGCCCATGCAAAATACACCGAAAAACATTTGCTGGCGTCTTTCCCGCACCCTCCTACGAACGGTTCGCGGCACATTGCGACTCCTTCGATCGGTAATCCGCCAGTATATTCTCATCACGCCCACAAAACGGATCGGTCGATGGGGAGAACACGCTGCCCGTCGCTACCTCAAAAATGTTGGACTCTCTATCATCCAATCTAATTGGCGGGCTGGCAGCTGCGAGGCCGATATTATCGCACACGACCGCCGAACGCTGATTCTGGTCGAAGTAAAGACACGCCACGCCTCTCTTATGCAAAACTTCCCCGGACGCGGCGCCGTCACCCGCAGCAAACGCAGAACCCTTCACTGGCTCGCTCGCTCCTTCGTGCGAAGCCGAGGCCCCCTCTGTCGACGCTTAGGACTTCGGAGCTATCGGGTCGACCTCGTCGAGATCTACTACGCTCCTACCGCTTTTGGGATGCTCAGGGTGAGCAGCGTCAGGTGGCATCGGGGCGTGTCAGAATCAAACAGAGGCCCATGATTTGATAGGTATGGCCAACGAAACCGCCGAGGGTCCTGAAATCTCTTCACCTTTCCCCTGCACCACGGTAGACTTGAGGGCGTTTTGCACTGTGTATCTGCCCCCAGGAGTCCACGCATGAAGAGTAACGTAGCTACTGCCCTAACCATCCTTGCTGCATCGGTTTCCATTCACACGGCGCGTGCCGAGGACACGAGTTGGAAGGCCGCTTTCGCGCCGCTCCCAGATAGCGCCCCCTCCGCCGAAAATCCGAGCAATCCAGCGAAGGTAGCGCTCGGAAAGTCCCTCTATTTCGACACCCGGCTCTCAAAGAACGGCAAGATGTCCTGCAACTCCTGCCACAACATACAAACATTCGGCGTCGATAACGAGCCAACCTCCCCTGGCCATGAAGGCAAGCGCGGAGGCCGAAACTCTCCAACCTCGTTCAACGCTGCTCTTCACATCGCACAGTTCTGGGATGGACGAGCTACCACTGTCGAGAAGCAGGCGCTCGGTCCAATCCTCAACCCGGGTGAGATGGGAATGGAGTCAGAGGCTCAAGTTGTAGGAATCCTTAAGGCAGACCCGAAGACTGTTGATGCGTTCAAGGCTGCATTCCCAGGCGAAGCTGACCCTGTAACGTATCCGAACGTAGGAAATGCGATCGGTGCATTCGAGCGAACTCTGATTACCCCCTCTCGTTTTGACGATTTCTTAAAGGGAGACAACAAGGCGATCTCCGCCAAGGAGAAGAAAGGCGCAGAGCTGTTCCTCAAAACGGGTTGCATAACGTGCCACAACGGCGCAACGCTCGGTGGAATGATGTATCAGAAGCTCGGCCTCGTGAAGGACTATCCAACGGCCGATATGGGTCGGTTTGAGCTGACAAAGCAGGAGTCCGACAAGAAGATCTTCAAAGTACCGTCTCTTCGAAACGTCGCCAAGACAGGGCCCTACTTCCACGATGGCAGCGTAAAGACCCTCGACGAAGCCGTTTCCATCATGGGCGAGTACCAGCTCGGGAAGAAGCTTTCTAAGGAGGAGGTTTCGGACATTGTGGCATTCCTTGGGTCATTGACGGCCAAGAATACGCCCTCGGTTCAATAATACCGACTCGTGTCAGCGGGGATTCGGGGCCCGATTGCGATGAGCAATCGGGCCCTTTTTCGTTTGAGGGCAGGGCAAGAACGGCGAAGCTGCGAGCTCTCCGTCAAGTTGGAGAGCACCACTGGATACGTCCCGAGGTGAGGTTTTCGTTCACAAACAAACAAACAAACAAAACTAACTCTACGAACAGCGACTTAGCTCTTCGAAACTGGGCAAATACTTACCTTGCAATCCCAACACCTTGCTCAATCTAGGCTCCGCACAACCGGTACCATACACCCACGAAAGATCCTTCCCCCCTAAGGCTCCAGACCTCAATCCATAAGACCCCAGCTCAGTGTTGGAATCGACCTCAACCAGGTCAACCATATCCACCCCAATTTTCACCCTCTTGACTCGCAAAAACCTACTAAAAAAGCTCTCAGCATTCGCGATCATTCTCTCTAAGCCTTGGGGACTTACCTCAGCAGTATCAATCAGCTCCGTCTTGATAAAATACTGCTGATGCCAAAAATCGAGAGATTCCTCATCTCGGAAGCATGGCGTTGTCGCCACATACCTACCGGGTGCCAGCTCCCCCTGCAACATCATCTGCAAATAACCCTGCTCCGCCGAACCGACCAAGGCCAACTCTTTAACTAAGAAATTCCTTCGTTCATCAGGTTTGGTCAGATTACTTACCGCCTCCTCAACCAACCATGGAACGCACACTTTAGAAAACCCAAGTTGCTGGTAGTATCGTTCTGCGTAACTTAAAATCTCTAGATTCATGCTCTCTGGTTATCAGGGAAGCATCTCAACGTCCAGCAAAAAGAGGAAATTACCGGGTGGGCTCATCGCCCCATAAACACCCCCGCTAGTGGCATTGGCGTGGAATCATTAGACATTCCCTCGTCGACTCGCACCTCACTCGAGACGAGTCTTCTCAGCACCCTATTTTTGGTGCAATCTTATCAACATGACCCGCAAACGCCCTCTTCACGACACCGAATTAGCAGTGCTTGAGTTTGTTCAGATGCGGGAAAACGCCACCGTCAATGAGATCGCTAAGGGCGTTGGGACAACGACCTCTCGAGCGCGCTACTGCCTCGACTCACTCCTCGAAAGAAAAGTTCTCCACCGCTACGTTCATATTAACGTGTACCCCCTCGGCTATTTCGAGGTCGATCTGCTCGTTAAACTCAGGCACAACTCCCCGGCCCTCTGCGGAAAAATTATTCAGTGGTGCATCGACAGCGACAAAGTCTCTTTTCTATCCGAAGCAGGCGGGAGACAAGACCTCCGCATTAGCCTCACCGTGCGATCGATCTCCGAAGTTCATCAGTTCATCGAGACTGCGTGCGAAAAATTCAATCATCCCTTTTCTGAAAAGCAGATCCTCCCAATAATGCAACTATTCGTGTTCGGCGCTCCCAAAGGCAAGGGCGACTGGGAAAAGCGGACATTGCGATTCGGGTTTACACCCAATACCTACGAGCCGTCTAAGGTAGATCACGACCTTTTGAAAATTATCTGTCGCGAGCCGAGCCTGTCAGCGCGCGATTTTGCACGACGCTTAGGAGTTCCCTCTTCAACCCTATCATATCGCCTGCACCGACTAGAAGACGCTGGCGTTATCGCTGGATACAGCTACCTTTTCGATCCCCATGGAAGCGTGGTCGAGCACTTTCATGCGAAGGTTTCCGTTGGTGGAGCCTCTCCCTCGGTTCGCAAGGCGATCCACGCCTGGTGTGCCAATCACCCCGATGTTCCCTTATATGGGGAAGTTCAAGGAGCGTTCGATTTCTTTGTGTGCATTAAGACACTCCGATCGCTAGGAGCGATCGAAGCGGTTCGCTCACTCCATCAAGCACTGGATCCTTACGATCCTCATATCGAGCTCTATCCGAGCCCAACACTGCGAAAGCTCGTAAAATATCCGTTCCGCTAAGCTACCTCGACTAACGCTGACCAAAGCAACTCGACGGGTAGGCCTACTTTCGAACGCGCCATTCCAAGCCGAACTGCTAGCGCGGAACAGGGGCGTCCGACAGACGAAGCGAGACAAATCAACACGTTAGGAAACCTAAAAGGGTGAGCCACATTCGCCAAGCCCCGCTAAAAAGGCTACAATCCGAGGCGATGAACACAATCCCCTCGGAAGAAACTGAAGTCCCCCAAGAACCGATCACCTGCACGTCCTGTCGCCGTGAAGAGAAGTACTGCGTCTGCGCATTCGCGGAGACGATCAAAGCAAAGACCAAGATCCTGATCCTCCAACACCCCCAAGAACCGGGGGTCGATATCGGAACCGTTCCGATCATCACTGCCTGCTTTCCGAACACGGTCGTTCGAACTGGACTCTCGTGGCCCAACTTCTCGAAGGCGCTGGGCTACCAAGCTGAGAACAAGCGCTGGGGTGTGCTGTACATGGGGAGCGTCCACATGGAGAACCTCCCGAAGGATACAAACCTCTTTGTGGTCGACAAGAAAGGCGCGGTCGTTGAAGAACAGAACGCGATCCTGCGAAAACTCGAAGGGATCGTACTCCTCGATGGCACATGGAGTCAGGCAAAAACGTTGTGGTGGCGAAACGCCTGGCTTTTAAAGCTTCCTCGCATCGTTCTGCGCCCCACACGACATTCGATCTACGACAAGATTAGAAAAGAGCCACGCAAAGGATGTGTCTCAACCGCCGAAACGATCGGCGATGTCATCAATATCCTTGAGCGCCGGAGCGACGTTCTCGAAGCGATCGATAAGCCGCTCTCGGAGCTGGTTACGAGGCTGGCGAAAAACAAACCACCAGGCGGCTCTCGCCCCCCGCGTCAAGACTGGCGACGACATCGTGGGCGGCCGCGGTTTCGGTGAGGATTCTTGCTCTCAATCAGCACACATCCATGCGGCACCGAATGATTTGGACACCTGCGCGCCTATGAGCGAGCGAGGCCTAGCCTCGCGGTCCAAAAACCAGGTCACATACTGCCGAACGCATCGTAACGAAGCTTGAGTGAATGCGGTCGAGCCCCCTAGCATTGCCGCAGAGCAAAAAAAAAGCCCCGCAAAGCTTTCACTTTGCGGGGCATAAATCTGGCAACGACCTACTTTCCCGGGAGATCCCAGTATCATCGGCCTTTGAGAGCTTAACTACCGTGTTCGGTATGGGAACGGG
>JBIIYC010000128.1:0-7659 GCA_044347025.1 Bdellovibrionota bacterium | reverse complement strand
CCCTGGCAGCTTGAACGAATGCCGTACGAGTTGGATTAGGTTTAACCGGGTCAAGCTTCGCGAGCATCCCAGCTCGAGCAGCGGCTTGGGCTGCCAGCGTATGCTGAATTACGATTCCCTTTACAGAACGGTGGATGTTGACATCGACATAATCGGCCAGCGGCACCTTCTTCGCGCTCTCTGACTGCCGAGCAACTCTCGCCTCTGTGGTTGGCCGAAAGCGTAAAACGATCTCCTCAAATTCGGACTCGACGGTGAATGTAGAGCCTGCCCATATTCCCGAGATGTTCGGGTCAACCTGCTGTGTTGTGCGGATGGGCGGCAGTCTAAACTGCGAGCCAGCGCGTAAACTATCAAAGAAGATGTCGATCTGCTCAGGAGTAAGGGGGGCGAACGATGTCGTGGTGGGAGCAAATGGCGTATTCACGGGGAGCTCCTCCGACATCGGAGTCTCTACTGCCGCAGTGCCTGGCACTTGCGCGGCAACAACCCCAATGTGGTGCAAGATACACAGCCCTGTGACTAGCAAAGAGTAATAGCTCTTCATACCTCTTACATCGCCTTAAAAATATTGCGCCGCATACTCACACCTTGCACGATTCCAAGACCGAAAAGCAGCGAAAGGAGCGACGAGCCTCCATAGCTGACGAGTGGCAACGGAATGCCGACTACTGGGAGCAATCCAATCACCATTCCGATATTTATGACAATATGCGCAAAGATCTGGGCCGTAATTCCAATAACAAGTAAACAAGCGAACACATCCCGACTGCGATGGGCAACTCGCAACATCGCGGCGATCAGACAAAAGAATATGCCGATCATAAAGGTGCATCCGACGAACCCCCACTCCTCTGCAAGAACAGAAAAGACAAAATCTGTCGTGTGCTCCGGAAGAAACTCTAGTTGAGTCTGAGTGCCTTTTTGGAATCCCTTTCCAAAAAGCTCTCCGGAGCCAACAGCGATCTTTGACTGTGTGATGTGGTACCCGCTTCCTTGCGGATCCGCTTCCGGATTCAGCAACACCATAATGCGTCGCTGCTGGTAGTCGTGTAGCGATGTCCACGCCGGATACGCTAGTAGGCATACGGCGATCACAATCCCCACAAGGACTTTCGGTCTCACACCAACAAACAGGATCTGCGCTACTCCAACCGCGCACAACGAAAGAGCCGTACCGAGGTCAGGCTGCTCCATGATAAGGCCCATGGGCACAACTATCAGCAATCCAGGAATGATGAGCTCTCGGAGTGAATAGGCAGTCCCATTGGTGGGAAGGGTTTTTGAGAGCACCCGCGCCATCGCGATGATGAGGCCTAGCTTCATAAACTCGGCGGGCTGGAGCTTAAACGCGCCCAGGTCTAACCACCGCCGCGATCCATTCACTACAACCCCGAACCCCGCGACCAGCACGAGAAGTACGATCGCTAACCCATAAAGAGCGAATGAGTACCGATGAAGAAGCTGGGTTGGTATGCTCATGCCGACACCCATCACAACCATCCCCACCAACAGGTAGGTTGCCTGTTTGAAACATGCAGCGCTTCGAAAATTAAGATCGAGCCAACCCAAGAGATTAACAGTCGCGTCGGGATCATATCCAGCGCTGTACAACACCACGAGCCCTAGCAAAGGAATCAGCAAGGTGAAACAGAAGAGCATCCAATCAAAGTGTGTCAGAAGTCGCCGATCAATTTTAAACATATTCAGTGTTCATCTTTCCTATCGTGCGAACTCTAATCCTGACTCGTACCAGAGTTGGCTTGGCTGCTCGTCGTTTCCTTTATGCCAAAGTACTGCATGAAGATCTGGCGAGCTATCGGCGCAGCAGCAACACCGCCGTGCCCACCGTTCTCAACTAACGCAACCACGACGATCTGCGGGTCGTTTGCCGGGCCAAAGCCCGCGAACCATGCGTGATCCTCTATCTTTCCACCTGACTCGCGGGAAGCAACCTGCGCGGTTCCCGTCTTTCCGCCAACCACGATCTTGCTTTCCTTTGGAAGGGCAGCTCGATGCCCCGTTCCTCGCTTGTCATCAACAACTCCGACCATCGCTTTGCGCATCTCGTTGAGGATAGCAGGCTCAATATCAAGCACCCGAATGGTTTCTGGATCCGAGGAATTCTCCTCAAGAACTCGACCATCAGTCGCGACAACTTTTTTGATAACTCGGGGCTTCAAAAGCTTGCCGCCGTTGACAACCGCCGCCAACCCACGAGCCACCTGAAGCGGGGTGGTCGATACGGCGCCCTGTCCAATTGCGACTGGAAGTGTTTCCCCGGGATACCACTTCTTGTCCGACGGGTTTCTAAAGTAGGTCTCCTTCCATTTGGTGGAGGGCACAAGGCCCACACTTTCTTCCATGCCATCAAGGCCTACCGGCTCACCGAAGCCAAAAAGATCGTGCGCGTAGTAGTGGATACGATCAACACCAAGACGCTGGCCGATAGTGTAGAAATACACATCACACGATTGCACGAGCGCCTCGAACATGTTGGTGGTCCCATGTCCAGAATGCTTGTGGCAACGGAACGCTCGCTTACCAAACTGCAAAAATCCGGGGCAGAAGGTCTTTTCTCCGGTATCCGTGATGCCCTCAGATAGAGCCGCAGCACCAACGAAGACTTTAAATACGGAGCCAGGCGGAAAGGCTCCTTGAACAGCCCGATTCGATAATTTGGTCGACTTTGGATCGGTTAAATCAGCCCAAACATCCTTGGGGATCTCCGACGTAAAGAGAGCTGGATTGAAACGCGGTGCGGATGAGAGCGCAAGAATCTCCCCTGACTTCACGTTCATAACCACAACAGCTCCCTTCTTATCAGCGAGTGCATTGTCAGCGACCTGCTGTAGCTGTCGGTCAATCGTGAGGTACACATTACTACCCGGGATCTCGGGCTGAAAGAAAGCCTCTCCGATCTTGTTTCCAAACGCGTTCACGATGACGGCCTGCGCTCCGCGTTCACCCCGGAGATATCGCTCAAGCGACGACTCAATGCCAGATTGGCCGACCATATCACCCGCGCGATACGAGCTGTAGGTTGGAGACTTTAACTGCTCAGAGGAGATCTCCCGAATGTATCCGACGGTGTGGGCAGCGAGATCTCCGAAGGGATAATCTCTCGCAGGAACAACACTCACTATTACACCGGGAAGCCGATGCCGTTGCGCTGATATTTGGCCCACCAGGTCTCGGGAAACATCGCGAAGCAAAACCTTCGGCTCGAATCGACGGCGCTTATTCTGCTTCGACACTCGATCCAGAAGCACCTCAGGATCTTCCCCGACAAGAAGAGCCACATCGGTCACTGTCTGTTTGAGGTCCGGGGTGTCCTCAACGACTAGCTCAACATTAAACGAGGGGCGATTGCCGACAACCGGCTCTCCGTTGCGGTCATAGATGAGCCCCCGCGGCGAGGGCAGAAAAATGGTTCTGAGTCGATTATTCTCGGAACGATCTCGAAAGAAGCTCCCCTTCACAATCTGCAGATACCAGAGGCGCCCAATCAGAATCGAAAGACATAGAGCCCCCAGTGTGGCTGCCCACACGATTCGAGGAGTCAGAGAGAGTTGAGTACGTTCCGACCGCGGCATAGCAACCTATATCGCGGAGATTACCGAACCCCGACGAAGAGCGACGGGGTTACTTCGCTTCGTAGCGCGCACGAGGAAGCTAATAATAAGGGGCGAGATAATCGCTGATACGATGGCCTGGCCAACGAGGGTCGTGAGATCTCCCACCGACAGGGACTGATATTCGAATGCCAAAAGAAGATAGATGGACCCTGCGAGCATGGTCGAAGCGCCGGTGACCATCATCGCTACGAGCGGCGACTCAACAAACAATCGCTGCGAGAGAAACGTCAATCCCGAGTAGATCGCAATGAAGGCGGCGGCCCAGGGCCCCAGCAGGGTTGCAGAGGTCAGATCGAGCAGTAGCCCCACCACGAATGCCGTAACCGCTCCGGCAATACTACAGTCATAAAAAGCCAGAAAGACGACACAGGCGACTAATCCTTGCGGTATCGCCCAAGCCGGCAAGCCTACATGATGAAGTAATCCCTGGGCGACCAGTAGACCGAAAGCAACGCCGATAATTAGCGACCGCTGAATCATCTATCTCCCCCCTTCTTGAGTAGCTGTTGCGCACCAACTGTTGGCTGCGGAAAAACTATCAGCACCTCCTCGAGGCGCGAGAAATCAACTGAAGGCTTTACTTCTACTCTCTGAAACAACCCTCCGGATTGCGAATCGACATCGACGATCGTTCCGACCATCAACCCCTTGGGGAAAACACGATCCATCCCGGAGGTGATAATCAGATCCCCCTCCTTCACCTGGGTTTCTTTGGTGATAAATTTAAGCTCACAGACGCGTTCTCCAGCTCCTTCCACGACCCCTCGGGCACGACTTCCCTGAACAACGACATCCACACCGCTTGAGTGATCATTTACCAAGAGGACCCGAGATGCATTAGAGCTAACCGAGGCAACCTGTCCAACGATCCCCTTTGAGTGCACAACCGCCATGCCCGGCTCGACCCCGTGAACCGATCCCCGATCAATTACGATCCCCCGAATCCATCCGCTCGGGTCCGAGCCGATGACCGATGCGGCCACACTGCGGAATCCGTTCTCTGCCGAGAAACTCAGCATGTGGCGTAACCGCGCATTCTCGCGCTCGAATTCACTTAAAGCCGAAAGTTTTCCCTCTAGTTCCTCTACCCGCGCTACCAGACGCTCATTCTCCGCGGACGTGTCCACGAGATGCACATACCGATTCCATACGGTTCCCACCCCATCACGAACCATCTCAGCCAGTCGCGACACGGGAGCAATCAACTCCAAAACGAGGGCATTGCCCACTTTGGCGACCGAGGGATTACGAGAGCTATACGCGGTTAGAAACAAAGCCCCAACAAAGAGCGCAAGAGATGCGACGGCTACGTGTGTTCGTGTCGATATCTCTTGTCGCATTGAATCTACTCGCCACGGACCCTACTGAATCACAACATCTTTAAGAACATCGAGCTGATCGAGTACCGCACCGGAGCCAACCACCACTGCGGATAGCGGATCCTGCACCACTGTGGTGCCGATTCCGGTTTCGTGCGCGATGAATTTATCGAAATTTCTCAGAAGCGCTCCCCCACCTGCCATAACGATTCCACGATCAACAATATCAGATGAAAGCTCGGGCGGGCATTTTTCAAGCGCCATCTTCACCACCTCTAAAATTTGGTGCATCGGCTCAACCAGGGCCTCTCTCACCTCCTCTTCAGAGAGTAGGATTGCTTTGGGCACACCCTGAAGGAGGTCTCGCCCCTTCACTTCAACTTGCAGACCATCTCCGGTGGGATATGCGTTGCCGATCGCAATCTTCACCTGCTCAGCAGTTCGCTCTCCGATCAAAATGTTGTGTCGTCGGCGCACAAAATTGGCGATCGCCTCATCCATCTTATCGCCGCCAACTCGCACAGAACGGGAGTACACAATTCCCTTGAGCGAAATAATCGCGATCTCCGTAGTGCCGCCTCCGATATCGAGGATCATACTTCCACACGCTTCCGTAACCGGAAGGCCAGCTCCGATAGCTGCTGCCATCGGCTCCTCAATCAAATACACCTCTCTGGCTCCAGCGGACTCGGCGGATTCTCTGACAGCACGCTTCTCTACTTCGGTGATTCCGTGCGGCACGCAGATGATGATGCGAGGCTTTACGAGGGCCCTGCGCGTATTCACCTTTCGAATTAGGTGCCGCAACATCTCCTCTGTGATCTCAAAATCTGCAATGACTCCGTCTTTCATGGGCCTAATCGCCGTAATGGAGTCTGGTGTCCGCCCAAGCATGTTTTTTGCTTCGGTGCCCACCGCAACAACTTTGCGACGACCAGTGCGACCATCGTTCTGAACGGCTACGACCGACGGCTCATTACAAACGACGCCACGTCCTTTTTGGTATATCAGGGTATTTGCTGTTCCGAGATCAATCGCTAGGTCATTAGAGAAAAGACCCGAGAGGGAATTGAAGAGCATACATACCTCACTTGATACAACGTGCGATCTTTCGACACACCATCAGCCTTCTGCAGCGACGCCGAACGAGCATCCACTTCCGAGGGCCCTTTCGCGAATGTTTGCCAAGTATCCTATCTCGAATACAGCGCCCAAACACGCTACCTACGCGGTCACCCCAACGAGGCTACCTGACGGCGGAGCATAGCAACAATTTTTCTGAAAATAGATAGCGACCTGCTGCTTTCGGGGAATTTTTGAGGATGCGAGAGCTCACGCGTATATCCGCGCTACGCAGCCTGGCAGACTTCCGCACCGACCGGTGCCAAATCCACTGCCTCTAGGAGCTGCGCTTCCAGGAATGAGAGTTGCTCCTGTGGAGCAAGTCGACTGTCCACAAAGATCATCTTCTGAGTCAGCGAGCGACAAACGCCACTGATAACTTTCCAGCAATGTCCGCGCTTAAGCTCTTCCCTACGAACCTGATACCCCTTTGCCTCAAGCTCTCCGACGAGTGCCTTGTACTTGGCATCCTGCTCTTTCGTCCACGAGGGGCGAAAGCTCTTTCGCTTCTTTGCTTTGCGAATTATCTGACTGGCTCGATTCACGCGAAACATCCCAATAAAATCAACGAGTTGCCCCTATGCGGGGCCTTCCCTTACTATTAAAGCACTCTCTCGACCCGCCCTCAAGTCCCTAAGCTGGCAAAAACCGCAATGACATCAGGTTTTTAGACCCCCACTGGGTCGGCGCTGTGCGGTGAACACGCTTCAATTTTACGGGCCTATTGATTGAACTACAAGAGCCGATATGTTACAACGCCGGTCCGTCGTTCGACACTGCCATGCTGGTCACCAGCTGAGCCTGGTGTGAGGGAAAACGGCAGATGCACACAGGGGCTAGCATTTTATTGAACCGTTTCAATAATAAGAGACCAAAGCCCGAAGAGCTGCATACGAAAAAGATTTGATTCGAAATTGAATTGCGGAGAGCAGTTTATGACAAACGCAGATGAGACAAACACCGGAGAGACAACGGCTACAGAGCAGGCAACACCAGCCGAGACTCCAGCGCCAAAGGCAACAAAGCGCGAGCCGACTTCATTAACGCAAGCTCTTGCTGCGGTAGCGAGCCCTCTCGTTCGCTCAGACCTTCCTGAGTTCAACACGGGCGATACAGTTCGTGTTCACGCGAAGATCATCGAGGGCGCAAAGGAGCGTATTCAGGTATTCGAGGGAATCGTGCTTAAGCGATCGAAGGGAACACTTCCGGACGCAACATTTACAGTGCGAAAGGTTTCCTACAACATCGGCGTAGAGCGTACATTCCCGCTTCACAGCCCACGAATCGACAAGATCGAGCTCCTTACACGCGCTAAGGTTCGACGATCGCGACTGTTCTACCTCCGACCACTTCGCGGCAAGGCGACACGAATGAAGACGATGTTCAACGTTGCGCCGAAGGAGACGCCAAACCAAGCGGCGTAAGGCCTACAGCCTATCGAAGAAAAAAGCCCTGTCTCGCGACGGGGCTTTTTTTTGCACAAAGCGAGGAGCGAGGAAGAGAGTCCTAAAGCGGCCCTCATCAATCGTTTATTTGCTACCAATAACGAAAGATGCCCCGGAAATAGCAGCTCCCGGAAT
>JBIIYC010000127.1:0-7668 GCA_044347025.1 Bdellovibrionota bacterium | reverse complement strand
AGATCCCACAGCGTCGTGCCTTGAGTTATGAGGACGGCGTTCGTGGTAGGGTAACGTGGGATCCGATTCCTCTTAAAGATACCGTGCTTCTTAAGAGTGATGGTACCGCGCTCTATCACTTAGCTGTGGTGGTAGATGACCATGATATGGAGATTACCCATGTGCTGCGGGGAATCGAGTGGATCTCTTCAACGCCGATCCATCTTCTGATCTACGAAGCCCTTGGCTGGGAGCCTCCGGTATTCGCGCATTTGCCCGTAGTCAACGGCCCCGATGGAAAGAAGCTCTCAAAGCGAACGGGAGCCGCGAAGTCGAGTGATCTCCGCGAGAAGGGATTCCTGGCGGAGGCTGTGCTGAATTACGTTTCGCTTATCGGTTGGGCCCCAGGAGAGGGAAGCAACCAAGAGATCTTTACCCGGGAAGAGTTGATTAAGCAGTTCTCACTTGCGGGCATTAACCCGGCAAGCGGCGTGTTCGATCCAGCGAAGCTGGAGTGGATGAACGGTGTCTATATCCGTAACCTTCCGCTGGCCGAGTTCATCGAGCGATCGAAACCGTTTCTGACAGCGGCTGGTGTTGAGATTCAGCCAGAGCTCTACGAGGCGATAGCCCCACACGTACAGGAGCGCGTTAAGGTGCTCTCTGAGATTGCGCCCATGGTCGACTTCTTGGCCGACAAGCCCCTGGAGCGCCAGATGGATGCGATGTTCCAAAAGGGCATGGATGGTCCAAAAGCTCGCGAGGTACTTACCCGTGCGATAGCGGTTCTTGAGTCGTTGCCGGAGTTTGCGGTGTCGGCGATTGATCAAGCTCTTCGCGGGGTTGCAACTGAGTTGGGCCTAAAAGCGGGCCCAGCCTTTGTGGTGCTTCGTATCGCGGTGACCGGCAAGACGGTTACTCCGCCGCTCTTCGAGTCGTTTGCAGTGTTAGGGAGGGATAAGGTAGTATCCCGCCTGCGCGAGACGCTAAATCTCATTCCATGAAGTAAGTTAGAGGGTCGTATGAAAGCTAAAGATGTAAGACGCGGACAGGTCATTAAGTACAAGGGTAACCTCTGCAGCGTTATTGATTTCCACCACCACACGCCAGGTAACCTCCGCGCGTTGGTTCAGCTTAAGCTCAGAAATCTCATCACCGGAGCGCAGATAGAGAACAAGTTTGGTCCAGCAGAGGATCTTGAGACCGCGGATGTATTTAACCAGCCCGCTACCTTCCTGTACTCAGATCACGAGGGGTTCCACTTCATGAATGAGGAGACGTACGAGCAGGTTACGATGACAGAGGATCAGCTTGGGGATAGTCGTTTCTACCTTCAAGAAGAGATGAAGCTTCAGCTCGCTATGTTTGAGGAGAATCCGATCGGGATCTCTCTTCCAACAACGGTTACACTTACAATCGTCGACACTGAGCCAGGCATGAAGGGAGCAACAGCTACCAACTCGCCTAAGCCAGCAAAGACTAACACGGGGCTTGCACTCTCTGTTCCGCAATTTGTGAATATCGGCGACAAGGTCATCGTTAACACAGAGAGCGGCGAATACCAGAGCCGAGCATAAGCGGAGACCAGATCATGAAGCGTCCAATGACACCGCGTGGCTACGCTGCGCTCAGAGCCGAATTGATGAAGCTCAAGTCGATGCGTCCAGAGTTGGCACGTGCCATTGAGGTCGCTCGTGGTCACGGCGATCTTTCGGAGAACGGAGATTACGACGCGGCTAAAGAAAAGTCGGGGATGACGGAAGCAAAGATCCGGGACCTTGAGGCTCGGTTGGCGACGGCAGAGGTGATCGATCCGCGCCGCCTTGGGACCCCAGCTCGTGTGGTATTCGGGTCGAGCGTAAAGATTGAGGACGTCGATTCTGGCGACCAGAGGACGATTAGTATCTTCGGTGCCGAGGAGTCGGATGTTGAGAAGGGGTGGATCTCGTTCGAGGCTCCCCTTGGTAAGGCCCTGATAGGAAAGGAAGTTGGGGACGTCGTGAAGGTTCCGCTTCCAACCGGGGCTCGGGAGTACGAGGTGGTGGAGATCTTTGTGCTGTACGAGGAGACCATTGAGGTTACCGACGTAGCGGAATAGCGAGTCGGTGGCGGGGGCTAGCTCCGCTCCATAAGTAGACGCCTTTCATAGGCGGCGGACTATGCGGGAAGCGAGGCAAATTGTGCCACGAGGCGCAATTTTCAAGTCTCCGCGTAAACGTGAACATTCCCGAATACTTGAGCTTTCGTTTTCGGGTACGTTCACGTTCACGAGCACGAGCGCTTAGGTGAGTATGTGCGCTTCTGGCGGGTTATGGTATACTCCGACCCGTGATTTCTCAGGAAAGCATCGAGCGGGTCAAATCCGAATCTAATATTGTCGATGTCGTGTCGGAGACGGTGAAGCTCCGTCGTGCCGGTATGTACTACTCCGGGCTGTGTCCATTTCACTCAGAGCGATCTCCTTCATTTTTTGTTCGTGAAAGTTCTAACAGCTATACCTGTTATGGGTGTGGTGCCTCGGGCAATGTGATCTCATTTGTGATGGGCACTCGGGCGATGAGCTTCCCGGACGCGGTTGAGTTCCTAGCGGGGCGGTTTGGTATCGAGCTCAAGTACGACTCGAATAAATCGGCGGGTCCCTCCGTTGATCGAGAGAAGCTATTTCGTGTGTGTCAAGCAGCGCACAACTTTTTTCGCCAGTCGCTCATGCTCGTGAAGAAAGGGCAGGGCGAGTTCGCCAAAGTTGGTGAGTATCTCAAGAAACGAGGGCTGACAGCCGAAGCGATCAACACGTTTGGAATCGGCTACAGTCCGAATCAGAAGGGCGCGCTTCTTGATGCCTTGAAGAAAGCGGGATTCGATGAAGAGAGCATGCTTCGTTCCGGCTTGGTACGACGCACGGCTTCCGGAGAGCTGTACGAGCTTTTTCGTTCCCGGCTGGTTTTCCCAATTTACGTTGATGCGAAGCGAATCGCGGGTTTTGGTGGGCGAATCGTCCCTGGCGTTCTTGAGCCGAGTTACGAGCAGCAGGCCCCAAAGTATCTCAACTCCCCAGAAACTCCGATTTATCACAAGAGCAAGACGATCTACGGACTCCCACAGGCGATGCAAGCGATCCGTGAGGCAGGCGAGGTGTATGTTGTCGAGGGGTACATGGATGTCGTGGGCCTCTCAATGAAAGGGGTCAAGAACGTCGTGGCGTGTTGCGGCACGGCGATGACCGAGCAGCACATCAAACGCTTCACCGGGTTGTGTAATCGTGTGCATCTTCTCTTTGATGGCGACACGGCGGGACGAACTGCGGCGGCGAAGGGTTTTACGGTGGCTCGGAATGCAGAGATAGATGTAACCGCATGCTTCCTGCCTGATGAAGTCGATCCGGATGATTTCGCCAAAGAGCACGGCGAGGGGGTGGCGGCTGCTCTTCAGAGACTTCCGAAGTCGGAACTTATAGAGACCTATATTGATGGACTTCTATCAAAGGCTGGGTGTGCCTTGGGAGAGAAGCCGGGGCCAAATCTGCTGGGTAAACTGTGTGACGAAGTTGCCAAGGCGATCAGTGGCGTTGACAAGGAGGTCGTCCGCTCTTCGTTAATAACCAGAGCTGCACGCCGCCTCGGGGTCGAGACTCCGCAGATCGGTCGCTTAGTTGACGCGAGTCGAAGCAAGGGCTCGTCCAAGGGCGGTGCGGGGCGAAGTATGGAGGTGATTGAGGCGACCGTCCCCCAGGAGGAGGTAGCGCAGGAGAAAAAGCTTGAGGCGAATCGACCGCCGAATCGGCTCCCCCGCATCGACCTCGATCTCCTCCGTTCGGTGATGGTCCTTAAGGGCGAGGCGATACCTGACCTGGTCCGAAACGGGGAGGTCTGTGGGTTGATTCAGCCCGAGACGATGCAGTTCGTCCTGGCGTTTAAGGGGATTCTGGACCAGTTCGCGGACGATGAGGAGCGTCAGAGGCAATCTGTTAAGGAGTATTTACAGTCCCGTGGCGACGGTTGGGTGGCCCTCTGGAAGGAGGCGTACAAGATGGCCAAAGCCGATGTAAGTATGCAGGAGTTGTACCGGGCGAGCCTGTTGGGTCTTCGGCGTGAGAAGCTGCGGGGCCTCCTGGAAGAGTGTAAACAGGAGCTTTTGGCTGGGGGGGAGGACCCCCAACGTCAGCTGGAGATATCGGAGCGGATCCGGTCCCTAAAAACTCAGTTGGATGCGTACGGTCGGGGGGTGGACCTTACACCCCCAAATAGTTAGTATTGCGAGATCTTATGGGGCGGTAGTGTGCCTCGAGTCGGACCTTTCGAGAGACCGACGTAGGTTTCGTACATCTGCTGTCTAAGAGGCAGTGTGCGAGAACCGTTTAGTTTCGAAGTGTGTGGTAACAACGATATCGTCTTTTGCGAGTAGCGAAGGTCGGTGCTGTTTTCTGGAGTGTGTTCAGTGGTGCGAAAAAAAGGCGGAGCAGGTCGTGGTAAGATTCTTCGCAAAGTTAAAGTCAAGGCGAGCTCAAAAAGTTCGTCGAAGAAGGTACTCAAGAAGCAGGGAAAAGTTCGCAGAATAAGTGTCGCACTTAAAAAGAATTCAAAGCTCAAAGCAGCAACTCGCGAGCGTTTGAAAAAAAATGCAGCAGAGGCTTCCGCGTCGAAGCAGGTGCCAGCGAAGAAGCCGATCAAAGAGATTCGTCCGGCGAAAATCGCAGCCGCACCCGCGGCAGCACAGAGCAGCTCGGCTGCGAAGAAGCTGGAGCCGCAGGTTGTCAAAGAGGCGGCAAAGCCTCTCATTAAGCCGCTTACAAAGCCCCTTACGAAGGAGCCCAAAAAGGGCCTCGATGGCGAGAAGGAGTCCATTGATCGCGATATCATCGTTGGAGACATGGACGACGGTCTGCAAGAACTCTCTGGTTTTGAAGTCAGCGTTGACGCTGAGCTCGCTGATATCGACAGCGCTATTGATCTGACAGAGCGCGGAGATATCGAAACAAGGATCTCCCGCCTCATAGAGATCGGAAAAGAGAAGGGCTACATCACCATGGACGAGGTCAATGAGGCCCTCGCTGGTGAGGTGATGTCCGAAGAGCAGGTCGATGAAGTTGTAGCGCGCTTTGGTGAACACGATATCGATATCATTGAACAGCCAGCAGAGCCGCAAGAAGAGGCAGGAGACGGTAACGTTGGACTGGATGCGGCACCAGAGGTTCTGGA
The DNA here is from genome assembly GCA_044347025.1 of Bdellovibrionota bacterium. Taxonomy (GTDB): domain Bacteria; phylum Bdellovibrionota_C; class UBA2361; order UBA2361; family OMII01; genus OMII01. Next base: position 2,494 of record JBIIYC010000127.1, on the reverse strand, counting down.
GCCAGGATCTCTCGGTCGGAGCACTGACCCAGTTCGTCAGTATCTACGAGAGATGGGTAATGTGAGCCTTCTCACTCGTGAGGGCGAGGTTGAGATCGCCAAGCGTATTGAGTCGGGATTACTCGCGGTACGCGATCAGCTTTTGAAGCAACCGATCGCGCTCGATTACGTTGTGAACCTCTTCGATCTTGTGAAGAACGATCAGATCCGCCTCCGAGATCTCTTTGCTGAGGATGATGCCGAGGCAGAAGGCAAGGAAGAGGAGGAAGAGGAAGAGGAAGAGCCAAAGTTTGACGAGGATGGCCAAGAGATAGCTCCGAAGCCAACTCCACAGAACCAAGAAGAAGAGGAGCAGAAAAAGAAGTTCCTTGCTAAGGCCACTCCGTATCGCAAGGCCGTTAAGGATACTCGCACCCTGTACGAGCAGTTGATGGAGCTTCCGCTTGAGAAGCGAGTCGAATCGGATCGCGAGAAGAAGTTTGCGAAGCAGTTGATCAAGAACGCAGCTAAGATCGAGGAGCTTAACCTCAATCAGAAGCAGTTCCTTGCAATGATTCAGCTGGTGAAGGCAGCAGATGATGAGCGACGGGAGTTGTTCCGTTCGCTCGACATGCCAGCACGGAAGTTGGGAGCGAGCGTTGAGGCGCTTGTTGATTCGATACCCGATCTGCTATCGGCTGATCAGGTTGCAGTAAAGCGGGCGGGTAAGCGCCTTAAGCTGAAGAGCACTGAGCTCAAGCATTGGGAGGAGCCGATTCGTCGGACGCATACGTCAATTCGCTCTCTTGAAGAACGCGTGATGATGAGTGCGAACGCGTTCGGGGATAGCGTTCGTATTTTGAAGGATGGCGAGGTTCGTGCTCGTATTGCGAAGGATCAGCTTATCGAAGCGAACCTACGGCTCGTCGTGTCCATCGCGAAGAAGTACACAAACCGTGGATTGCAATTCTTGGATCTAATTCAAGAGGGTAACATCGGCTTGATGAAGGCCGTTGATAAGTTCGAGTATCAACGTGGATATAAATTCTCGACGTACGCTACCTGGTGGATTCGTCAGGCAATTACCCGTGCGATCGCCGATCAGGCCCGTATTATCCGTATTCCGGTGCATATGATCGAGACGATCAACAAGCTGGTGCGAACATCGCGTCAACTTGTTCAGGAGCTGGGCCGTGAGCCAACTCCGGAAGAGATCGCAGCGAAGATGGAGATTCCGATCGACAAAGTTCGAAAAGTTCTCAAGATTGCTAAGGAGCCGATATCGCTGGAGACCCCGATCGGCGAGGAGGAGGATTCTCATCTCGGTGATTTCATCGAAGATAAGAGGGTTGTATCCCCAGCCAACGCGGTTGTGAATATGAACCTGCAAGAGCAAACACGTAAGGTGTTGGCGACGCTTACGCCGCGTGAGGAGAAGGTTCTTCGGATGCGCTTCGGTATCGGAGAGAAGAGTGATCACACCCTTGAAGAGGTTGGTCAGAACTTCGATGTAACGCGAGAGCGTATCCGTCAGATTGAGGCCAAAGCGCTTCGTAAGTTGCGACATCCGAGTCGCAGCAAGCGCTTGCGTGGCTTCATGGATAAATAGCCTTCGTGTGCGAAAAAAGGGTGAAGCGATGAGAACGGGCCTAGTGACCTTTATTGTGGGGGCTGTTGTCCTGTCTGGTTGTGGGCGGTACATGCCACCGGTCTCTCCCGAGATGCGGGCACCCAAGGCGGTTGAAAACCTGGTGGTGATCCCCTCGGAAAGCGGGGTTGCATTTTCATGGACATCGCCCGAACAGGACCGTCGCGGCAAAGAACTAAACAACATTGAGGGCTATTCCATAGAGCGAAAAGAGATCGCTCAGCGCGGAGATGAGACCAACCCTTCCGTGCGGTTTGAGGATCTCGGATTCGTCTCTGATACGCACATCGTAAAGCGAGAGGAGCTCCGCAAGGAGGCTCGTGAGGCCGGGAAGATCGGCCGCAACATCAAGGCACCGTCTGAGCTGACTAAGTTCTCATTCACAGACCGCACTCCGAAGGTAGGGGTAACCTACATCTACCAGATCGTTCCTAAGAACAACGGTGGAGTAGAGGGGCAAGTAGGGCAGGTAGTAAAAATTGCCTTCCAGGGCACGCAGAGCGCTGTGCTCCTCTCTACTTCGAAAGAGCTTGAAGATATCGCGGCCAAACAGCTCCCGGTGCAATAGGCACGCTTGCCCGCACATTGCATGAAACTGCGTCGCGAGGGCGCCACTATAGGCGCTCGCAGTAGGTGACCTCATGCAATATGCGGGCTAACCATGTTGAGCGTTTTTAGGGTCTTCGACGGAATTAGTGGGTAGTAGCGGAGCAGAACTACGGCATAACCCGCTGAGTTTCCAGCTAAAAACGAGGTTGTTACGTGCACGTGCTCGTGCGCGTGAACGTGAACGTACCCGCAAGGGATTGCAGTACTACTGTTGGTTTATTCACCCACGTACCTACATCTCCGCTGACGAACACGAGA